>JASHUR010000309.1 GCA_030039895.1 Acidobacteriaceae bacterium
TTTGCTCCCGGCTGGATCACGCAACACGCGCGGCTGAATTCTACTGGTGAGCGTCAGGTAAGCGAAGCCGCGTGAACAACGGCGAAAAGGATGATGGGGGAGGAATTTTGTTGACACGCCGAGCAGGTCACTTCGCGCTTATAAGTCTGAAACGTTCCAAACAAACAACACGAATCAGAAACGCCGCCCTTGCATCCTTCTTTGCTGCAACCGCGCTTCTCCTGTCTCAGTTTGCCTCCGCTGCCCGAACGTCTTCGGCCACGCAAACGGCAGCGGCCCGCCTCACCGCGCCGCCTCAGGTCTCTTACAATCCGGTCGCGAATCCAAAAGCCGTCGTGCTGACCGGCCACGCCCGCTTCACCGTCCTCACGCCGCAACTCATCCGTATGGAATGGGCCGCGGACGGCAAGTTTGAAGACCACGCCTCCTTCGTCTTCCTCAATCGCCGCCTGCCTGTTCCCAAATTCACTGTCAGGCGCGACGGCCAGCACCTCACTCTGGACACCTCCGCGCTGCACCTCGTCTACGACGCCTCCGGCCCGGACAACGGAAAATTCTCGCCCGACAATCTCACCATCACGCTCCTGCTCGACGGCAAGCCCGTCATCTGGCATCCCGGCATGCCGGACACCGGCAACCTGCAGGGCACCACACGCACTCTCGACGGAGCGCTGGGCAGCAAAACTAGGGAGCCCATCGGTCCGGGCCTCATCTCGCGCGATGGCTGGGTCGTCGTCGATGATTCAACCCGCCCGCTCTTCGACTCTGATAACTTCACCTTCTCGCAAGGCGAAAAGAGCCCGTGGCCGTGGGTCATGCTTCGCCCGCCGGGCGACCGCCAGGACTGGTACTTCTTCGGCTACGGCCACGACTACCGCAAGGCCCTGTACGACTTCGTGCGTGTCGCTGGCCGAATCCCGCTGCCGCCGCGCTTCGCCTTCGGCATTTGGTGGTCGCGCTACTGGGACTACAGCGATCAGGAACTCGACCAGCTCGTCCGCGAATTTCACGAGAACGGTGTCCCGCTCGATGTGCTCGTCATCGATATGGGCTGGCATCTCAGCAAGGCGCAGCTTGAGGCCGCTCACGACATCGACCAGTCTGGTCAAAACCTTGGCTGGACCGGCTACACCTGGAACCCGGTTCTCTTTCCCGATCCCAGTGCATTCCTTGCCCACATCCACGCACAGGGCCTCAAGGCAACGCTCAATCTCCATCCCGCCTCGGGCATCGAGCCCTGGGAGAACGCCTATCCCGCCATGGCCCGCGCCATGGGCATCGATCCGGCAACAAAGAAATACGTCCCCTTTGACCCCACCAACCAGCGCTGGGCCGAGAACTATTTCAAAATTGTTCTCCATCCTCTCGAAAAAGAGGGCATCAACTTCTGGTGGCTCGACTGGCAGCAGCAGCTCAATACCAAACTTCCCGGCGTCAACAATACCTGGTGGCTCAACTATCTCCACTTCACCGATCAGGAGCGTGAAGGCAAGCGCGCGCTGCTCTTCCATCGCTGGGGCGGTCTTGGCAATCACCGCTATGAGATCGGCTTCTCCGGAGACACCATCTCCGTCTGGCCCTCGCTCGCCTTTCAGCCGTGGTTTACAGCCACGGCAGCCAACGTAGGCTACGCCTACTGGAGCCACGATATCGGCGGCCACATGCCCGGCGCGGTCAGTCCTGAGCTGTACACGCGCTGGGTGCAGTTCGGCGCTTTCAGCCCCATTCTGCGCACACACACCACCAAGAACCCTGACGCGGAGCGCCGCATCTGGGCCTATCCTGAGCCGTACTCACAAATTCTCCGCGACACCTTCTACCTGCGCTACGCCATGCAGCCCTACATCTACACTGAAGCGCGCCGCACCTACGACACCGGCGTTGCGTTTCTCCATCCGCTCTATTACGACTGGCCTGAGGCCGACGCCGCCTACGACAACAAGAACGAATATGTCTTCGGTCGTCAGATGATCGTCGATCCGGTCACCGAGCCCGTCGACACGGCCACGCAGCTCGCCCAGCAGTCCCTCTGGATTCCGCCGGGCGAGTGGATCGAGCGCGCCTCCGGTCGCCACTTCACCGGACCTCAGGAGATCACGCGCAGCTTCGCCATCAATCAGATTCCTGTCTACGTCCGCGCCGGCGCAATCATTCCCATGCAGCCGCCCATGGAGTACACCGGCCAGAAGCCCATCGATCCCTTGATCCTGAAAATCTATCCTCTCGACGATGGACAGACCAGCACCTACCGCCTCTACGATGACGCCAGCAAGTCGCAGGCATACCAACGCGGCGTATGCACATGGACAAAGCTCACCGCAAATCAGCGTGGCGATGTGCTCACAGTCGAAATCGCTCCGGTCGAGGGCAGCTATCCCGGCATGATTCTCAAGCGTGCGTATGAGGTGCGTCTTCCCGGCGACTGGCCGCCCGAGTCCGTGTCCGTCAACGGCGTAAATCTCAGCTTCACCGGCCAGCAGACAGGCAAAATCGGCTGGCGCTATGAAGGCAATCAGTTGATGACCGTCATTACAACTCCGGAGTATTCCGTGCATACGCCGGTCCGGATTGAACTCCGCCGGGCAAACGGCTCGCTCGCTTCACGCGGTCAACTCGACGGATTCGCTGGTTCCATCGAGCGCCTGCGCGAGGCCTACAACACTCTGAATGACCTGTACCCTCTGACCGCGGCGCCCGACACTCTCATCGATGCATGGCAGACAGGCGACCGCATGAGCTACTACCCGCAGACTGCGCGCCGGGAGATTGCTGCCTTCCCGCAGAGATATGCGCAGGGGTTGGCCTCGGTGAATGCATTGATCGCGAACGCAGGCACGCTCAAACCGCCGAACCCGCGCTTCGTTCCTGTGCAACGCGAAGAGGACTACCTGCCCTATCTGCATCGGGCAGTGCTGCTGCTGGAAGACGGCAAGCCTCAGCACTGAAGACAATTCAGGCCGCCTCAGCCGGATGGCGGGGCGGCCCGGTTTGTGCAGCGATACTCTCTGGTGCAAATACTCTGCAGGCCGCCCGGTTCGCTTATTTCCTAAGCGTCCCGAACTTGTACACAATACCCACCGACCCTGCAAACTCATTCTGCTCGGTGTACCCGTAATGCGTCGGCTGGAAGTCCGCATTCGCGCGGACCGCGATCTTGTCCGTCAGGTTGAAATCCGTAAACCAGCCAACCGCCGACCCAAACGCCAGCTTGTTGTTGTAAATGCCCACCAGAT
>JASHUR010000310.1 GCA_030039895.1 Acidobacteriaceae bacterium
TGAACTTCTCCGAGTTCCATGTGTTCACGTCGGCGGGTGCGGGAAGACTTTCAGCGGCGATGTCGATGACGGTGAAGTAAGGCGCGCAGAGCTTGTCGCGGTGGGAGTAGGCCTCGGCATAGATCTCTTTAGCGAGGGCGAGTGCGGGGCCTCCGGCTTCAGCGAGGCCGATGAGCTCTTCGAGCCAGGTGGTTCCGGCTGTTTTGAGGTGAACGCCGCTGTTGTACTGTTTAATGAAACGGTGGATGACCGGATAGATGGAGAATTTATCGCTGCCGGAATGCACGCTGAGCTTGAGGTTGGCGGGCAGGCCATAGCGCGCAACCGCGTGCTGGATAACCGCCATGTCGAGGGTCATTTCGCGTGCAAACTGCGCGAGGTCGCCGACATAGTCGACGCCCTTGTTGAAGCGCCCGCTGAACTTAGGGGCGATGGTCTGAAGAGCGATACCTTCATCGGCGACAGCTGCGAGGATGACGAGCAAATCTTCGGGCGCTTGCGCGAAGTCGGTCTCGTCCATGGAGATTTCAGCGATGAAATTTCCCTTCCCTTTTGCGGATTCGATTTTGCGGTAGACCTTGCCGGCCTCCTGCACAGCGAGGAGGAACTTGACGGCGGTGCGGGAGAGATGGCCGGAGGTGATGAAGATGGTTTCGCCGGCTCCGCCAAGCTGCGTTGTACCGATGAGTTCGGAGTGCCGGGCGACGAAGGCCTGAATAGCGGCGGGATCGGCGGGGCGTCCAATATAGTCCGCGACGTCGATGGTGTAGAAGTCGCAGGGTTCTAAAAAGCGATCGACGTTGGTGAGGTTGATATGGTCGGCGTCGCAGAAGTAGGGCTTGTCCCAGTGGAGGGCCTTGACGGCTGCGTCGGCAGCAACGCGGACAGAAGACGGGCTGGAGCCGATGATGGTGTGCTCGCGGTTGGACTTGTTCCAGACGGGAGCTACTTCAACACCTTGCTCGGAGGCAAGAACACACGCCTGGAGCTGAGCCTTTGCCTGATGCGCGAAGCGGTCACCTACCCCGAGGGAGAATTTGGGGAGGGTCTTCATGCGGGGACCTCGACTTTGCGGAGTTTGGGTGCAAGCACGACGATGAAAGCCAATGCGACAAGATAGGCGCAGGAGGCCACGATGAAGAGGCTGACGTAGCTATGCGTGAGTTGGAGAATCCAGCCGGCGGCGGTGGCAACCAACATGCCGCCGATGGACCCTGCACTGGTGCCGATGCCGACCACGGCGCCTACGGTGCTTCTGGGAAACATATCCGAGGCAGTGGTGAAGAGATTGGCGGACCATCCCTGGTGCGCGGCGGTTGCGAGACTGAGTAGGGCGATGGCGGTCCATTCGGAGTGGAGACTGCCCGCGGTGAAAACGGGAACGACAGCGCAGGCGCAGACGAACATGGCAGCAATGCGCGCGCGTGGAGGTGTCATGCCGAGTTTGAGAAAAGGCAAAGGCAGCCATCCGCCAAAGATGCTTCCCACTGAGGAGGCAGTGTAGATGACGATGAGCGGAAGCCCCAAGCCAGCAAGGCTGAGATGGAAGCGGCTGCTGAAGTATGAGGGCAGCCAGAAGAGGAAGAACCACCAGATGGGGTCGGTGAGAAATTTACCGACGGCGAAGGCCCAGGTTTGCCGATAGGCGAGCAGGCGCAGCCACTGCATGCCGGGGCCCATCTGCTGGGCGGCTTCTTCATAGATGTGGCGCAGCTCGGCGCCGGTCAAAGTAGGGTGGTCTGCTGGTTTGCGATAGTTGCGGTACCACCAGATAATCCAGAGCAGGCTGAAGGTTCCGGTGATAAGGAAGGCTGCTCGCCAACTGTAGCGCAGCGCCACCCAGGGCACGATAGCCGGGGCGAGGATAGCTCCGACATTCGCGCCGGAGTTGAAGATGCCGGTGGCAAGCGACCGCTCACGCTGCGGGAACCACTCGGCGACGGTCTTGATGGCGGCGGGAAAGTTGCCGGATTCGCCGAGACCGAGAGAGAAGCGCGCGACGCCGAACTCAAGGGCGGAGCCGGCCAGAGCATGGCCCATGGCGGACAGGCTCCAAAGGCCCATGAACAGGCAGTAGCCAATGCGGGTACCGAGCTTGTCGATTAACCGCCCCGCGCCCAACACGCCAATGGCATAGGCGAGCTGGAATGCGAAGACAATGTAGCCGTAATCGACCTCGGTCAGGCCTATGGCGTGGTGGAGGGTCGGCTTGAGGATGGCGATGACCTGGCGATCCATGTAATTGATGGAGGTCGCAAAGAAGAGCATGGCGCAGATGGTCCAACGCACATGTCCGAGCCGCGGGCTGCTGAAACCGCTTTCGTCCTGCTCAGGTTCTGTAGTGATTGGATCCATGAGTGTCCTGACTCATTGAGCGTTGGTGAATCCTAGAGCTTGTATGCCTTGCGGACCAGGTTATAGGCCAGATCGCGAACGACCTCGAAGGCTTCCTCTTCATCGAGGCGATGTTCGGCGACGAGCCGAGCCAGAAAAGCGCAGTCCATGCGGCGGGCCACGTCGTGACGTGCCGGAATGGAAAGAAATGCACGGGTGTCGTCGTTGAACCCAACGGTGTTGTAGAAGCCAGCAGTTTCCGTGGTCGCTTCCCGGAAGCGCAGCATGCCTTCGGGACTGTCGAAGAACCACCAGGGCGGACCGAGGCGGAGACAGGGGTAATGCCCGGCGAGTGGAGCGAGTTCGCGACTGTAGCTTGACTCGTCAAGGGTGAAAAGGATGATGGTGAGGTTGGCCTCGTTTCCGAAGCGATTGAGCAGCGGGCGAAGCGCGTAGACGTAGTCAGTGGGAGTGGGAATGTCGGCGCCGGTGTCGCGGCCGTAGCGCTCGTAGACCTGCTGATTATGGTTGCGGAAGCTGCCGGGATGAATCTGCATGACAAGGCCGTCGGCGACGCTCATGCGAGCCATTTCTGTGAGCATTTGCGCGCGGAAGAGCTCGCGCTGGTCGGCGCTGGCGGCACCGCTGAGGATGGCAAAGTAGAGGCTCGCGGCTTCTTCCTGAGAGAGGTCGGCGGTCCGCGCACTGGGATGGCCGTGATCGGTGGCGGTGCAGCCGAGTTGTTTGAACCGGGCGCGGGTTTTCTCGATAGCGCGGAGGTAGCCGGACCAGGTGGCGGTCTCTTCGCTGGCGAGCGCGCCAAGTTTGGCGACGTTGTCGCGGAAGCCGGCAAAGTCGGGGTCTACGACGGGATCGGGACGGAAGGTAGGCAGAATGCGGCCGTGCCAGCCGGAGTCGCGAATGATGCGGTGGTCGTTGAGTGAGTCCAGAGGCGAGTCGGTGGTGGCGAGGACTTCGAGATGAAAGCGCTCATAGAGGGCGCGAGGCAGGAATTCGGGCGTGCGAAGCTTTTCAGCAACGACGTCGTAGTGGTGGTCTGCATTTTTGGCGGAGAGGCGCTCGGTGAGGCCGAAGAGTTCCTGAAAGGCATAGTCGAGCCACAGGCGAGTGGGGGTTCCGCGAAAGAGATAGTAATGCTCGGCGAAGAGCCGCCAGACTTTGCGCGGATTTTTGAGCTCGGGTACGCCGATCTCGAGGTCGTCCATGGAAACGCCCTGGCTGTAGAGCATGCGATAGACGTAGTGATCGGGCTGAACGAAGAGCCTGGCGGGGTCGGGGAATGGCTGATTGTGCGCGAACCATGCGGCCTGCGTATGTCCGTGAGGGCTAACGATAGGCAGGCACTTTACGGATGCATAGAGGCGTTTGGCGATGGCGCGGGTTGTGGCGTCTGGCGGAAAAAGCCGGTCTTCATGAAGTAAGGTCACAGCTTGAAGATCCTCGGTCCGATTGGAACGAAAGCCCCATTGTAACTGTTATCGTGCAGAGAGGTCAGACCTCACGGAAACCATTCCATAGCTATATTTCAACATGACTGGTTAAGAACAACCTAAGAAAGGAATGAGATTGAGTGCTAATCTCGCTGTGCTGGGCAAATCTGCGTGAAAGGACGCGTCTTACCAGGTAACATGCGAAACCAGACGGCGCGAAGCCGGGAAGAACGCCTGACGATGCAGGTGGTCAACCACATTCGGGCCATGATCGAAGACGGAAGGCTGAAACCGGGGGACAAGATTCCACCGGAGCGTGAGTTTGCGCGGATGCTGAAGATCAGCAGGGCGAGCCTGCGGACGGGCATCGGATATCTGGCGGCGATGGGGGTGATGAAGGTCCGGCATGGAGTGGGGACTTTTGTAGCCGATGGGCCGCCGGAGATCGGGAAGGCGTCACTGGGGCTGATGGGGGCACTGCACGGCTTCCAGCCATGGCAGATGTTTGAGGCGCGGTTGCTGCTGGAAAGCAGTCTGGCAGCGCTGGCGGCGGAGCGCGGCAAGGAAGAGCATCTTACGGTTCTTGCAGAAGAGGTAGCGGAGATGTATGCGACAGTGGATGATCCGCAGGAGTATCTGATCCACGATGTGCGGTTTCACCGCACGATTGCGCAGGCCTCAGGGAACCCGATTCTGGCAGCACTGATGGAAACGGTGACCTCGACACTTTATGAGGAACGGCGGAAGACGGTGGAGTATGCACGGAACCTGAAGGAATCTGCGGAGACGCACCGGGAGATCTACCGGGCGATTCGGAGCAAGAACGGGGCGGAGGCGCGGAAGCTGATGGCAGAACACCTTCGAGTGGCGCAGTCTGAACAGGAACGGGAGACCCAGGCTGGGGCCTTGGAGCGTGAATTGACCCCTCGACTTAAGGCTCGACGGACTAAAAGCCAGAGCTGAGGGATTTTGTGATGGCTGCGGCCGACGGAGTGGCTAGGATTTGCGGAGCGGATGGAATGTGGGCAGGTGCTGGCTGTCTGAAGTTCATGTGTTTTCGTGGCGGGTCTGCTTGTTTACATACATGGCGGCGTCGGCGGCGCTGAGAAGACTATCCTTGGTTGTACCATCCTCTGGATAGAGGGCAATGCCGACGCTGGCTGAACCGTGGACGGTGTAACCCTCGGCGACGAAGGGTTCA
Organism: Acidobacteriaceae bacterium; assembly: GCA_030039895.1. Taxonomy (GTDB): domain Bacteria; phylum Acidobacteriota; class Terriglobia; order Terriglobales; family Acidobacteriaceae; genus Silvibacterium. The sequence continues at coordinate 4,987 of JASHUR010000310.1, forward strand.
TCAAGGCAGCGCTCAACCCGCTGAGCAACCTCATTGACCTCAGCGCCGTTGCGAACGTTGGGCAGCAGGACACCAAATTCGTCGCCACCAAGCCGGGCCAGCATATCCGCTGCGCGGAGCTGCCTTTTCACGCGGGACGCCACTTCCTGGAGATACATGTCTCCGACCTGGTGGCCGTAGGTATCATTCACCCGCTTGAAGTCATTGAGATCGATGTAGATCAAGCCAAAAATGCCCGCATTCTGACGCGCCCGTTCGATGAGCTGATCGAGATAGCTTTCCAGCGAGAAGCGGTTGTGAATATTGGTGAGCATATCGAACTCGGAGCGGTGGACCAAATCGGAGTAAAGCCGCCGGGTTTCAATGGCCAAAGTGGCGAGCGATGCCGCCCTGGACAGGATCTGAGATTCGACTGCCTGGGGTTTGCTATCAAGATTTAACGCGGCATAGATTGTTCCGAGCGGGGGTCCGGAGCGGGAGTAAATCGGCTCCTGGATGACACGGAAAGGAGTGAGGTCAGCCGGGCAGTTTCCGAGTTGTGCTCCATCGAGGACCTGACACCAGGAGGGAATCCCACGCAGCCTTAACGAAACCAGTTGTGTGATGTTCTCGATGATCTCAGCGAGAGGACGAGAGCCGTTGATGTCTTCGAGGATACGGCCGCGCTGTTGCTCGATATAAGCCAAGGTAGCGTTTTCGTAGCGCACTTTGCGTTCCCTGAGCCATTCCCTGACGATGGCTAGGACGAGCAACATGAGTAGCAATCCGACGAGAAGGATGAGATTGCGAACATTGAGCAATGAGGGCTTGGCGACGATGGAAATATCGCTGAAGGAGCGCAGCAGGATGTTGAAGGGCACTTCCTGTTCGGTGGGGTTAATGGAGGTGGCTTGCACGGCCGTGCAAATGCCGGTGAC
>JASHUR010000311.1 GCA_030039895.1 Acidobacteriaceae bacterium
CAGCGTGAAGGTGGTCCGGTGGAAGAAATCTGCCCCGGCGACGTTATCTGGTTCTTCCCCGGCGAACGCCACTGGCATGGAGCCACTCCCCACACCGCCATGACCCACATCGCCATTCAGGAAAAACTCGACGACAAAACCGTCGACTGGCAGGAGCACGTCACCGACGATCAATACCAAATCTGACCTTCGCCACACGAGTTCACGGCGTCTTCTCGTCCGCAGGCCTCTATTCCACCGGCGCATGCAGCAGCGGCTTGCCGACGATTCGCACCGTCACAATTCCGTGTGGCCGAACAGCCACGCGGAATGAGTGAGGGCCATCCGGGGTGATCGGTTGAATGTCCCGTTCCACCGCGTCCGTCAACGTGACCTTCTCGATTGCAAGCAGTGGCGTCGAAACGGCAACCGTCCGCGCCGTGCCGCCCAGGTCAATCAGCCGCAGAATCGTTCCCTGCCCATCCTCAGCCGGCTTCCACGTATCCACCAGAACATCAGGATCGCTGACCGTAAGGAAGCTCCCCTCGTCGCCATTCAAAGGGCGCGGCAGATTGAGCGCTTTGTCCTGCGACGTAATCTGGTCTTCTTCAAGTGGAGTTGCCTCCTCCCATCCCATCCGGCTCAACGCGGGCGCATCGGTGTGCGTCGCGCTCGTAATGATATAGCGGAAGCGGAAGTGCCCGCCCTGCTCGGCAAGATAATTCGTATGCCAGTAGTTATTCATCACGTAGGAACAGATCACCGCCGGCCTCTCCCCAAACTCCGTCGGCCAAGCTCCGCGATTGATGTCGCCCAGCGTCACCAGCGATGCATCCAGCGGCATTACCGTCGCCGATACGCCATCCCCCTGCACTGCAACCCAATGCTGCACTGAGAACCACTCGCGCCCCGCGCCCGGATACATGTCCTTCGCCGGATCGACAACTCCGTTCTGAATCTCATACTCGAACTGCGGATGTGCTATCGCGAACGGAAAAGCAAAATAGACTGCTTCCTTCTTGAGTTCCGGCTTCTTGTCCACATCCTCGATCAGCTCGATCTTCTTCGCGTCATTGAAAAGCCTCACCTCCGTACGAATCGTTGGCGTGTTCTCCGCTGACGACTCCATCAGCGCGCGCCACCCCCACGGCGTCCGCTCCACTGAGATCAACCGCCCATTGCCCGCCGGATGAATATGCAGCACCGGCTTCGGCGAAACCGCCCGGTATTGCAGAATGCTGTTCGGCTCCTTGTCCCCGCCGCTCACATAGAGGTACTGCCCGAAGCGCCATGCGTCGCCCGTATTTACGATCTCCTTCTTCAGTTGCTTGTCATAGATGCTGCGAATACTCCCCGTTGCGGGATCGAGCACTACCCGGTAGTAAGGGCTTTCCAGTGTCGTATCGGTCGACGTTTGCGGTGCAGGAGCCGCTGTCCCTGACGTTCGCAGCTCATACACTTTGTATCCGATCGCCGGGACATCTTTCGCCGTGAATTCCACCCTGCGGAAGTCCGGCCCTTCGCGCAGCACGAAGTAAGGGACCGTCTGCCCCGTCTTGCGGTCTACAATCTCCATGCCTTTGTCCAGATCGATCCTCACCTCTCCGTCGCGCTCCCAGTTCAGCGGATTGAACACAATCAGGCTGTTCACGCCGGCTGCAATTGAATTCGCCAGCGTCGCCATGCTGCTTCGCAACAAATTGTTCCGCAGCGCCGCTGCCCTCACCGCTCGCTCATTCTTCGCCTTCAATTGCTCGACAGCTTCATTGCTCGTCGGGTCAGACACGCTGTTCCACGAAGTAAACGTGTGCTCGTCCATCAGCACCATGTTCGCCCACATCGAGCTCAGCTCCTTCCTGTTCACAGCCACCCGCGGATTCACCAGCGAACTGATCGTCGCGAGCTTCTCGGCAGAAGGCCCGCGGCTTTCGTTCTCGCGCTCCATCGCCGCATACAATGCGTCTGACGCAATTCCGTCCTCCCAGTAAGGCCCACCATCCCCGCGAACTGTCGGTATATCGTTGCCAAACTGCCGCGCGATCTCCGACAGCGCATCCTTGAAGCCCGAGTACTCGATATGCGGATACGCAAACCGCGCGTCCCACTTGTCCGCCAGCTCCGCCTGCTGTGGAAACAGATCGGTGTTCTCCACCTGCGTGCCGTACAGAATCGTCGCGTCCGCGCGATAGCTCGGATGCTCGTACATCTGCAGAAAGACCGGCAGCACCTCTTCGCCCGTTTCAGTCAGCGGAGGCAGCCCGAACAGGAACTGCATCTGCATATAGTGCCGCGAATACCACATCAGCACCTTGCCGCCGTCCGGTCCCTCCCACCAGAACGGTGAGTCCTCATTCAGGTGCCCGAGCAGCAGGACCGGAGCGCGGTCGTTATTGCTCGCCGCAAGAAAATACCGGAGTCCAGCCGCGGCCAGAATCGACGCATACGACCAGGTGTACGACGGAACATCCGTTATGTTCGCGTAGTTAAACGGAGTCCCATACTTCCGGCTGAAATCAGCACTCGGATACAGCGAGCGGATCAGCGTCTCCGCCGTCGGAAAACCCGTCAGCAGATTGGCCGTCTGCGCCGGAATAAACAGTTGCCGCTTCCGGATTGCCTCTACAATCCGCTCCTTCTCCGCCGCGCTGCGTGAAGCCAGAAACTGCTCCAGGTTCCACTCGCCATCCGTGCTGAACCGGAACGCCGGATGCTTTGCAGTCAGATCCATCGCCTCATCCAGAATGCGGCTATGAATTGCTGCCACCTTGGCCTGATAATCCGTGTATCCCACGTCCAGATGCACCAGCGGAACCAGAAACAGTGTCCACTTCTTCTGCGGCTGCATTGCTTCCGCAAACCCTTCTCTGCGCCCATTTACATACACGGTCAATCGCGCAGGCGTTCCGGCCGCAAACTCCGGAACCCAAAAGCTGACCCTCTCTTCTCCGAAATCCTGACCACCCTTCAGCGCGCTGCTCCAGTGACGCCCTGCCATCGCCAACGCCACATGTCCCGACCGTGGCCGCTCGCGATACCTCACAAAAACATCCACACGCTCATTCAGTTCTGTTCCCTGTTTCGTATAGAAGATCGTCGGCGTCGCATGGGCTTCAACAGCAGCAGGCAGAGACTTCACCGAATCGAGCGCAATCGCGTCATAGTTGAATCCGGCATCCGGCACACCTTCTTTGCCGATCGCCACAGCCTGCAGCGTAATCCGGTTGCTCCCGCTCTTTAGCCACGTCCCCGGGAAATCGCACTCTACCTCCGCGCGCGAGTACGCCGGATAAAAAGCCGCCGTCATATCGCCCATCGCGTAATCCAGCTTCGGGTGCAGATAGAACAAACCTGTTCGCCCGTTGATTCCGATGCGCAGCGCCGGCACGCTCGAGTGGTCGATGATCAGTGAGATCTTCAGGCGATAATCCCGCTCGGGCCTTCCGGCAACGGAAAAATCGATCGCGCGCGGCGCCGTGTCCGCACTCGACGCCTTTCCCGCGTATGCTGACGCGTCATACGCATACCACGCCGTCTCTGCCTGGTCATGGCCAACGGTAAAGACCACCGGCGTTTGCGGCTGCCCCTGCGCAAATTCAGCGGAAGAACCATCAAACTCCCCAATCTGCCACACCCTCTTCGCGCCGGATTGCGCAAACAAAGGCAGGGACAACACCGCCAGCAGCACCGCGGCGGAAAAAGCTCGGAACGTCATTCCAGACCCCGCAAAGCACAGTTATGAAACGCCACCCATACTAGAACAAATCCAGCATTCCTGTGTTCTGTTAAGCATTGGCCTGGGTCCCCACTCTCACGCGAGGGACGACCCTGAGAAAAGCGTCAGCAGCTCGCTGGTCCGCGCCGCAGCGCCCTATCGCGCTCCCTTGATCGCTGCCCGCTGCGCCGCCAATAATTCGCGAATCCCCGCCTCAGCCAGGTCCATCATCTCCAGCATCCGGCTCCGCGAAAACGCCATTCGCTCCGCCGTCGCCTGAACCTCAACCAGCCCGCCATCTTCGGTCATCACCACATTCATGTCCACCTCGGCCTGCGAATCTTCCTCGTACGCCAGGTCCAGCAGCACCGTGTCCTCCACAATCCCCACGCTCGTCGCCGCCACCAACTGCTTCAGCGCGCTCGCCTTCAGCGCCCCCGACGCAACCATACGATTCATCGCAATCGCCAGCGCCGCGCACGCACCCGTAATCGCCGCCGTCCGCGTCCCTCCATCCGCCTGGAGCACATCGCAGTCCAGAATCACCGTCCGCTCCCCCAGCGCCGTCATGTCCACCACGCCCCGCAGCGAGCGCCCAATCAGCCTCTGAATCTCATGCGTCCGCCCGCCAATCTTTCCGCGCTCCGACTCGCGCGCCGTGCGCGTCACCGTCGCCCGCGGAAGCATCCCATACTCCGCCGTCACCCAGCCGCGCCCGCTGTTCCGCATCCACGCCGGAACCCCCTGCTCCACCGACGCATTGCACAGAACCCGCGTATTGCCCACTTCAATCAGCACCGACCCCTCGGCCGTCGCCACATAGTTCGGAGTCAGCCTTACCGCGCGCATCGCCTCCGCCGCCCGCTCCCCCGCCCTGAAAAACTGCCTCTTCGCAGCTTGATTTGTCGTAGTCATATCCCCTGCATTGTACGGCCCAGGTAGGTCACGGGGTCATCGCCGGCACCTCAAGTTCCGTAATGCTCGCAACCGACCCGCCCCGGAAGCTGAACCGGACAGCCCTCGACGGCGTTGCCGCCCACTTGGCATCGAGATCGCCATGAGCCGGAACAGCGCCCGCATCCACCTGCTTCCATCGTCCGTTCGCGGTCAGCACAGAGACGGTGTACTCAGCCGGCCGCGTATCGCCCCAATGGACCACCGCCCGGGCCGTCGTCACGGCCTTCGCGGAGTTTTCTCCCAACGTCACCTCGAAGCTCGACGTTGTGGAAGTCGCCGTCCAATGTGTCACCCCATTTCCGTCCACCGCCGCGGCGGGCTGGTTCACCGGCTCTGCCGAGGACGCCGTTACCGGCTTGCATCGCGCAAGGTTGCTCGTCCGGTCCAAATCAGGACGCGCCGTCGCAATCCGCACTGGCTGGTCCGTGCTCAGCGTCCGCATCCCATCAGGCGTTGAGAGCGTTACCGGCCCTCCCGCATCCAGCGTGACCGTCGTGGACCGGGGCCCAATCGCAATTGTCAATGTCCCCCCGCGATAACGAATCCCGTGCAGGGTAATGCCCGGCGCAAGTTGCGGCGGCAGCGTCGGATTCACCACCAGCGCCGTCGCACTCCAGCGCATCCCGCCAAAGCCGTAGGGGAACATCTGCAGAAAACCACCCGCTCCCGTCGCAAAATCGAACGTGGGCGGGCCCTGGTGCGCCGACGGCACAAGATACTGCGTCTCCAGGAACTGGTCGTAAGCGCCGCGCAAAAACGGCCAGTACGCATCCAGCAGCAGCGTATAGTCCAGGCATCCTGGCTGCCGCGCCTGCGCAGCGATAATGCCCTCCACCGACGCGGTCATCGCAGGCCCTCCCGGATCGGTCACCGGCATGTACCGGTCGAGGTCCGCGGCTGCAACCGCAGGGCTCGTCACGTACCCGAACGGGTAGGTCATCAGCACCGTATCGGCCTGCTTCACCGTCTGGTCCTTGTACCCCCGGTACTCGGGATGCGTTCCGTTCGCATCGACCGCTACATAGATATTGTCCGCAACCTTCGACCACTGCGGATTCGGGACCTGCCCAACGGCCTGCGCCGCCGCCACCGCGGCCCGCAAGGCCACAATGGCCCCTGCATTGGTCGCCGACTCATCGTTCACATTGGCCGTGAACTCATCCGGTCCGGTCACCCCGTCAATGTGGTACTTCCCGTCAGCCCCGAGCGTGACCCGGCTGATCCAGAAGTCCGCCACGTCCTTGATCACCGGGAATCCGCGCTCGATCAACCACTGCCGGTCGCCCGTGGCCTCGTAATACTGCCATTGCGCCAGCGCAATGTCTGAGTCCAGATGATCTTCATAGTGCGCGCACTGAGCAAAGCCGCCGCAGGTTCCGGTCGGCCCGTTGTCCCATGCCCACGACCCGCCCCGGAAGCCCGACCGCTTCGCATTCGCCTCGGCCGCGGCCCGCGTGTTGTAGCGAAAGTCGACAATGGACTTCGCCATCTCCGGCTGGAAAGCCAGCAGCGTCGGATACATCCAGGTGTCCGCATCCCAGAAAATCACGCCGGCATAATTGTCGCTCGACAATCCCGCGGGCGGAATGCTCCACGCCAGGCCGGCCCGGATGCTGGAATAAAGCAGGTAAAACGCGCTGTGGATCGCTGCCTGCAATTTGTACTCCCGCGGCGCCGTCACATCATGCGCCCACAGGTCTGT
>JASHUR010000312.1 GCA_030039895.1 Acidobacteriaceae bacterium
CACCATGCGCCTCTTCGACGAGCACATTGTCGCCCGCTACGGCGGATTTACAGGGGCCGACGACTACTACCATTCCGTAGACAGCTCGCAGTACGCGGACCAGCTGAGCATACCCACGCTCATCCTGCATTCCGCAGACGATCCATTTATCCGCCTGCTTCCCTCCACGTGTGACGTGCTGGCAGCCAACTCCAACGTGACTTTTGTCGAGACACAACGCGGCGGACACTGCGCTTTTCTGGAATCGGCCGGGCCGGGATACGACGGGCGCTGGGCAGAGAAAACACTCCTCGGCTTTTTGCAGGAAGTCTCCAATGGAAGCTGACTGGTCCGTCGAAATCGGCCCCGATCTTCCCTGCATCGATGCTTCATGGCCCGGCTTCCTCGACCTGCGTACCTCGCCGCACGCCGTCGATGCGCTGCCCGAGCCCGCACAGCACCCGGCCCTGCGTGACGCCTTGCTGACACTCAATGCGTCCGGTTCACCGGTGTTCACGATCAAGTGCGACACATGGACGCTTGCAGCAGACGAGATCGATCCGGTCGAATTCTATGCAACCCCCGCGGACGTGCTCGCCGGCTTCGCTTCCTACATCGACGTGCTCGATTGCGACCGCACACACTTCTCGTCCTTCGCACACTGCGAGCGATGCGTGCGCGAGCTTGCCTCACGATTGCGGACGTTCCCGCTCCGTTCGGCCCGCGTGGATTGCGTTGTAAGGCAAGCCGTCTTCGAGACGGCAAACGGCTACGGCATCACGCTTTACGTAGCCGCCTGCGGAGCCAACGCAACTGCCGCCTACACCGCGTGGCAGAGCGCGCTTGCAGCCACAGTTGACGCTACAATGGCCGTAGCAGCCATGCACAGGGGCGAGTAGCTCAATCGGATAGAGCACCGGCCTTCTAAGCCGGGGGTTACAGGTTCGATTCCTGTCTCGCCTACCACTCCTGCTATTTCACGCCCGCCAGCACCAGCTTGCCGATGGTCGCCAACTGCATGTTGGACGTTCCCTCGTAGATCTTGCCGATCTTCGCGTCGCGGAAATACTTCTCGACCGGATAGTCCTTCACAAAGCCGTATCCGCCGTAGACCTCCACGGCCAGGCTCGCCACCCTCTCGGCCACCTGCGACGAAAAATACTTCGCCATCGCCGCCTCGCGCACATAATCCATGCGCGCGTCCTTGAGCCGCGCCGCGTTGTAGACCATCAGCCGCGTGGCCTCAATGTCCGTTGCCATTTCCGCCAGAGCAAACTGGACGGCCTGGAACTCGGCAATGGGCTTGCCGAACTGTTTGCGCTCCTGCGCGTATTTGGCCGCGCAGTTCCAGGCGCCCTGGGCAAGCCCCAGCATCTGCGCTCCAATTCCGATGCGCCCTTCGTTCAGCGTCTCGATCGCGATCTTGTAGCCCTTGCCCGGCTCGCCCAGCACGTTCTCCGCGGGCACGTGGCAGTCTTCGAGAATCAGCTCGCAGGTCGACGACGCCCGAATCCCCAGCTTGTCTTCCTTTTTGCCGACGGTGAATCCGGGAAAGCCCTTCTCGACAATGAACGCGGTAATGCCTTTGTAGCCTGCCGCCGGATCAAGCGTTGCAAACACCAGAAAGATTCCTGCCTCTTTCGCGTTGGTGATCCACAGCTTCTGCCCGTTCAGCACGTACTCATCACCGCGCTTTTCGGCGCGCGCCTGCAGCGCAAAGGCGTCTGAGCCCGACGCGGCCTCGCTCAGCGCATAGGCGGCCACCGTGTCGGCAGCCATCGTCGGCAGATATTTGCGCTTCTGGGCCTCGGTCCCCCAGCGCAGCAGCGCGTTCACGCAAAGCGTATTCTGCACGTCGACCAGCACACCGACCGACGGATCGGTCGAGGAGATCTCCTCGACCGCCAGAATCGCCTCAAAGAAGGTTCCGCCCGAGCCGCCATGCTCGGTCGGAATCTCAATTCCCATGAGCCCCAGGCTGAAAAGCTGCGGCAGCAGCTCCGCGGCGAAGTGCTGCTCTTCGTCCATCTGCCGCACCAGCGGGCCAATGGTTTCGCGCGCAAATTCGCGCACTGAGGAGCGGAAGAGCTGCTCGTCTTCGCTCAAATGCGTCAATGGAAGGGCAGAATTTTCAGATGTAATCACAGAAGTCATAGAAGGTCCTTTGCGGCAGAGCGTTGTGTGACAAGGCTCACACAAACTTCTGTTCCGCAGCCTGATTTTATTCGCTTCGTATGAGGTCTGGCACGCCGGGACGGAGTGCTACCGGTCAGCACGCGCCTTAGGATGCCCGGCGCAGCGCCATACCACCGCCAGTTTTTCACGGGCCAGAATCTTCCTCGCCTGTCCGCGCGCGTGGGTTGCCCACGGCCCTGCGGGATCGAGCTTGAGGTAAATCTCCCAGTGCCTTAGCGCTTTGCGCGGTTCGTTTAACCGCTCCCAGGCAAGCGCCAGATTGTAGTGTGCGTCGGCGTATTTGGGCACCAGCCGGATGGCTGTATGATACGCCTCGATCGCCTCAGCCATGCGCTGCAGCTCATCGAGCACGTTGCCGAGGTCAAAGTGCGCCAGCGCGTAATTGGGATCGGCATTCACCGCCTGCCGGTACATCTTCTCGGCGAGCAGAAACTCCCCCTGGTTATAGAAGATCGTGCCCAGGTTGATAGCCGACGGCGCATGTCTCGGGTCGCGCCGCAGGATGCTGTCGTAAAGATTCACGGCATCATGAATCCGGCCGCTCTCCTCGCATCGGACCGCTTCAATAAAGCCTTCGGAGATCCACGTCTCCCGCTGCGCCGCTGAAAATCGAACGCATTCCACGTTCGTCGACTCCGTATGGACGTCAAAATCGAAGACCAGTTGCCTGGTGATCGGCTCCATCACCGCGCCGGAGTGCCGGAAGACCAGCCGCGAACCTTTGCGCGCCGCGCTCGCTTCAAGCAGCGGGTTCTCCATGCCGGAGGCCGCCCGCATCGCAGTGACACCAGCACGAATGCTGGCCGCCGAAAGCCGGGTAGCGCGCAGGTCGCGCAGCTTGCGCAACTGCACAAGGTCTTCAAAGCCGTAATTGTCAGTGGAGGTGACTAAGCCTGCGCGCTCCCACGCCTGGAGCTGGCGCGCGTGGATGCGTAAGATTCGCAGAACATCCTGACGGTTATATCGGGTCACTTTTCGTGTGCTCGTAGTGGGACCGTCGCTTGCTTATGTGCGATTATCGGTTGCACACTCTTGTCGAACAAGAGGGTTAATGTAAATTTCAGTGGATAAACAGGTACGAATATGGTTCGCAGGCTGTCGTTTGAAGGGAAGAAGCGCGGAGCCGATGACTGGAGCCGACGACCGGACTTGAACCGGTGACCTGCCGATTACGAATCGGCTGCTCTACCAACTGAGCTACGTCGGCCTTGCTCTCTTTGGATTTTATCTTCCGTGCACAATGGCGTAAAGCCTGCGCGGCATCGCAGCTGTTCTCGGTATCGCCTCGCAGTGAATCGTGTGATTCGTGCTCCGATTTTTTTCTTCACAGAAGCATGCAGCAACGCCGCGATAGGTTGCGCAGTTCATGGCAGACCTGCATAGAACGGAGCAGTGAACGGATTGTCCCGCCTGGCCTTGCCAACTATTCCGCGACAAATCAATTCCCTGTCTCACGCGGCAAAGTCCTTTGTACGGAACGCGAAAAGGCCGCCCGGCAACGGGGCGGCCTTTCCCTTAGGGAGAATAGTTCCAACGGAGGCAAAGCCATCAGAACTTTCTGGCGAAATACTATGGATGGGGGCGGAGGGTGTCAAGGCAAAATCCGGAAAGAATTAACTGCTATATAAATCAACGATTTAGAAAGTTAAAATCAAGAACAAATTCGGATTTTTTATTCCCTTTTTATTCGCTGTCGCATTTCAGCGACATTCAATCTCATCATATTTTTCAATAACTTATGCGTTGCTCTGCACCAGGATTCATGCAATTCGGCAGGGTGAGATGGAATCAATCCTTCAGGTTCAGGCTGATAAAGTCCTCTTCGTACACGGTTGAAGCTGGCTTCCCGCGCATCACGCGCCACAGCGCACGCCCGCTGCCCAGCAGCACCGCGACTATCAATGCACATAGCACAATGATTCCCGTCAGGTATGCGATGCCCACAAGCATCTTGCCTGCGTTCTTAACCTCACCAACAAAATCAAGGTTGCGGTTGAGCGTGACTTCGGCCTGATACTTCACCTGTCCGAGCAGAGCGTGTGCCTCTACCGCGGAAAAATCTCCGCTGGTTATCGCAACCATCGGCCCGCTGCGATGCACTTCGAGCGCGCTCGCACTGCTCGTTTGGAGAGCGGCCGGCAAAGGCCCCTTCAACAGCGCAGTCAGGTCTTTCTCGGCGTGCATCGCCATCTGCGGCGTAGGATACCCAATCAGCGTCAGGGTCCCGTGGCCTGCGCGCGTCGAGTATTGCGCCGTCACAACTTCGGCGTCCTGGCTGAAGTCAATTGCGCCCGCAGGCAGAACACCGCCGCCCTGGGCGTACGCTGCGGGACCAATTGCGTAGCGCACCGTTGAGCGGTCCAGCCCTTGCGCAGGAAGATAGAGCGGCAGCGTTGGGGCTACAGCCTGGGAGCCGACGGCCGCAGGCAGCTTCCTGGCCAGCGCATCCATCGCGCGCTCCTCGTCTGCTGCCGGGTGATGGAATGTCGCCTCGACGACGGTGACGCCGGACCAGAAGATGACCCGATTTGCAGCCCGCGCTCCTCCGTTTCCGATGGCCTCATGTTCCATTCCGGGCTGGCGGTATAAGGTATACGCGCCATACGCGCCGGTCGCATCGGGAAATCTCATTGCGCGGACCTCGACCGTATCGTCTCCACGGCGATATGACGCCTCGGCAAAGTCCTTGAGTCCAAATTCATTCAGAACGCCGGCATTGGCCGAATCAAACGGAGCCGCAGAGGTTCCTGTTGTAGCCAATCCCTGCTCTGCCCACCCCGCAAACGCGCTCGGCAGCAGAGCGGGGCCGGCAGTAGCTTTGTTTGCGATTGGGGCATGCGCCTGAGCGCGAGCACAAGAGGGAGCACCTGCCAGAATGCACGCTGCCATGCCGGCAGTCAGGCAAAACGAACGAAGCGAAGAAGCCATTCCACCTTGAGACTACCGTATTTCCATAGTGGGCGTCTCCGCGCGAGGCTACTGCGTTCCGTGCGGTGAAACCTGGGCCAGGCGAACTCCATTCAGGCTGTCAACATAGCGCGCGACCCCGCGATACAACGCCTCGGCAATGCGTTCGCGATACTGCGGCTGGCGCAAATCATCCGCGCTCTCGGGGTTGGAGAGGAACGAGATCTCGGCAAGGATGGACGGCATGTTCGCTCCGATCAGAACCACAAACGGGGCCTTCTTTACGCCGCGGTTCCTGAGCCCCGGATTCCCTGCCTCCAGCCCGTCATACAGGCTCTGGTCCACGTCTTCTGCAAACGCGCGTGACTCATCGATCTTGGATTGCAGGGCAATCTTCCGCACCAGGTCGCCGAGCTCGTGGATGGACTGGTCAGAAACCGCATTTTCGCGCGCCGCGACCTCAAGCGCATCCGCCGATGTCGTGAAGTTCAGGTAATACACTTCCACGCCGCGCACGGCAGGATCCGGGCTTGAGTTTGCATGGATGGAAATAAACAGATCGGCCTGCGCCTTGTTGGCGATCGCCGTGCGCGTCTCCAGTGGAATAAACGTGTCATCGTCGCGCGTATAAATCACGTCCGCGCCCAGCTTTTGCTTCAGCAGCGCCCCAAGCCTCAGCGCGACATCCAGCGCAACGTTCTTCTCCTCGATGCCGCCCGGGCCTACTGTACCCGAGTCATGTCCTCCGTGTCCGGGATCAATCACAATACGGTTGATCTTCAGCCCCAGAGCGCGCACCATCGTCGGCTCGCCGTCGGCGGCCGGTTGCGGAGCAGCGACTGTCGCCGGCTGAACATTCGCTCCCGCGCTCGGGCTTCGCGCCGGATGTGTGCTTCTTGTTGGAGCAGCCATACGCGGCATCGCAGACGCGTCGGCTGCCGCCATCTCGTCGGTCTGCGGGGCCGGTGTTGTCCCGGCAACCGACTGCACCACAGGGCCCATGGTCGGGCTTTGCGTCGCACGCACCTCATCCGGCATACCCTGCTGCGAATCCACGTCCGCCGCGTTCGACTGCCGTGCAACCTCCGCCCGCTCCACTCGCTTCGGCGCCGGACTCACCACCGGCGTTCCCAGCCGGTTCGCCGGCTGCGTCTCCGGCCCCAGCCCGACGGCCAGCGGCGCTCGCGTTTCAGCGACTGTCGCATTGTGACGCATTGGCGACTTCGTCTTCGCTGC
>JASHUR010000313.1 GCA_030039895.1 Acidobacteriaceae bacterium
GGCGTAAAGACAAAACCTGTTCGGATAAGGCGGAAGAGGTCTGCCGTGGCGAGCGCTGCGGTCTGGAGCTGCGGTCTCTGAGCCCGGCTGCTCCCCCGCTCCGATACCTCCCTACCCACTTGGCCGCAGTCTTCGCGCTCACGTTGAAGCTGGCCGCGGCCAGCTTCAACGTGCATCAGCCGTCAAGAACTTTTCTCGCCAACTGCTCTCGACTGTAGATCGTCAGTCGGGCATTCTGGTGATAGTCCATTCGATCTCTCCTGAAAATCTGCTTGTTCGCCACAAACAGCTTCTCCGGTCTCGATCGAATGGACAACCTCTTGAAACATCACAGGTGACCCATGTCTCGCTTTTGAGACATGGGGAAAACAGAGGAAACATTGATCCCACTCTCAGGGCATCGATACCCTATACCCTAAGAAAGGATGTTCTCCCGCTCCCTCCAATTCGACCCCGCGCACCCTGCATGGGCCGACCTGCCCACGCAACCCGCGGTCTTCGCGCTCTTCGCAGCCGACCCCAACGCCGAGCCCTACATCAGCCGCACGCCCAACCTGCGCAACCGCCTGCGCCGCCTGCTCGATCCACGACCTGACCAGTCCAAGCGCCTGCGCCTTGCACAGAGCGTCACCCGCATCGAATACGCGCTCACCGGATCGGAATTCGAAGCCTGGCTCCTGCTCTACGCCGCTTCCCTCTCCGCCTTCGGAGACCGCGCCCGCAAGCGCCTCCATCTGCGCAACCCCGTCCTGCTGCGCATGTCCATGGAGAACCCCTATCCCCGCGTATATGTAACCAATCGAGTTACAAAAAGGGCCAACGAACACCTCTTCGGCCCCTGGCCCTCGCGCGTCGCCGCCGAAAACTTCCTTGAAGCCATGCTCAACCTCTTCCTGCTCCGCCGCTGCGTCGAGGAATTGGACCCCGACCCCGCTTTCCCCGGCTGCGTCTACTCTGAGATGAAGAAGTGCCTGGCCCCCTGCTTCAAGGGCTGTACTGACGCCCGCTACGCCGAGGAATCCGCCGCCGTCCACGCCTTCCTTGCCACCCACGGCCAAAGCCTCATCACCGGGGTCACCCGCCTGCGCGACGAAGCCTCCACCGCGCTTGACTTCGAGCGCGCCGCCGAGCTGCACGCCCGCCTCGCCAAAGTCGAATCCGCGGCCGCTCTCATGCCGCCCGCCGTCCACTCCCTCGACCACCTCAACGGCCTCATCATCCAGCCCTCCGCCGAGCCTGAACACGTCGCGCTCTTTCTGCTCGCAAACGGCGTCCTCGCAGGCCCTGTCCCTTACTCCGTTGCGGGCATGCGCCTGCACAACGAGCAGTCCGGCTCGTCCTCGCTCTTCGCGCAGCCCGTCGCGCTCTCACCCGTCCCGCTCGACGAAGCCGGAGCGCCGGCCGTCAAGCTGGCCGCGCGTGATGAACTGGAATCAAGATTGGACGAAGCGCTCACCGCCTTGCAGGAGCGCATACGAGAGAACCAAAGTAGCACCCAGCAGACCGCCGACCACCTCAGCCTCTTTGCCCGCTGGTACTACCGCCCGCAAGCCAAGCGCATTGGAGAAGTCTGCTTCACCCAACCCGACGGCGACCTGCCGAAACGAGCCATCCTGCGCGCCATCTCCCGCGTCTTCCGGCAGAACTCGATCACGTAAAAGGACACTTCGCGCGCCGCACATCTCTTGCATAATTTTCACCGCAAGGACTGCGCCTCGTGCCATCATCTACGGATGGCACAAAGCGTTGAAGTCGCTCCGCCTTCCGAACACCGGCTTCAACGCCAGCTTAGACTGCGAGACCTGGTCCTGACGCAGATCCTGTGCGTCGTCGGCAGCGGCTGGGTCGGCGTCGCCGCCGGCCTGGGTCGCGCGGAGACCGTAATGTGGGCCTTCGCCATGCTGGTGTTCTATCTGCCGATGGCAGCGTCGGTGATTGCGCTGAATCGCGAAATGCCGCTCGAGGGTGGCTTATATGTCTGGGCGCACAGGGCCTTCGGAGACTTTGGCGGCTTCCTCACCGCGTGGAATCTCTGGGTCTATGGAATCTTCGTAACAGCAGCCATCATCTACGCCATACCAACAGAAATCTCATACCTCATCGGCCCATCGGCAGCTCGACTTCCTGAAAATCATCTGGCCACCTTCGCCATCATCACTGCCTTTACGGTTGCCCTCACTCTGGCCACCTTGCGCGGCCTTGAACTAGGAAAGTGGATCCACAACATCGGTGGCATTGCCATTATGACCGTCTTCGGCGGACTCATCGTGCTCCCAATATGGGGACTTTTGCATCACATGCCGATACATTGGCAGCCGTTTTCCGTGCAGATCCCGCCGCGCAACATGCGTTCGCTCGCGCTCTTCGGGCAGATGCTTTTCGGCGCGCTCTGCGGGCTGGAATACATCGCGATGCTGGCCGGCGAGAGCAAGAATCCGGCTCGCTCCATCGGTCAGTCTGTCTGGATTGCTTCGCCGATCATCTGCCTGATGTTCATCCTCGGCACAAGCTCCGTCCTCGCCTTCGCACAACCCGGACATATTGACTTCATCGCGCCGATTCCACAGACGATGCGCCTGTCTCTGGGTAGTACGGGCATCGGCAATTGGATGGCAATCACCGTGATTCTGCTGCTGCAACTGCGCTTGCTTGGCATCACCAGTTATCTCTTCACGGGCATCACGCGCATGCCGATGGTCGTGGGATGGGACAGGATGATTCCTCAATGGTTTACGCGATTGCATCCCCGCTGGCGCACGCCTTCCAACTCGATCCTTTGCTCCGGCATCCTTATCTTCCTGCTCATCATGATCGCGAGCACCGGAGTTCATGTTCAGGAAGCGTTCCAATTGCTCCAAAACGTGTGCCTCGCACACTATGAGTTGACTTACCTTGTGATGTTCGCCATTCCTATCGCCGGAACCGTCGCGCTTCGCAGGAAGTTGCCGCGGTGGCTCAAGTGGATCTCGGCCGTCGGGTTCTGCGCCACTCTCTTCAGCTTGTCGATCTGCGCCTATCCCTTCGTAAATGTCGTGAACCCGCGCGAATACGCAGTCAAGATTCTCGGCGCAGTGGTCCTCAGCAATCTTGCCGCGAGTTGCTATTTCCTTATACGGAGCAGGTTCGGCCCCGTCGCTAGTAATACAGATACTTCCGCCACTTCTGGTCCGAGTGGCCGATCATCCGCATAATGTGCCGGCTCGTGTGCAGCGAGAACGGCCTCGGCTCGCGCAGCAGCTTCATGTCCTTCAGTTCATGCAGCAGCTGGTTTCCCTTCCTGCGATTGCAGCCGTGGCAGCACGCCACCAGGTTCTCCCAGGTCGAAAGGCCCCCGCGCGAGCGCGGCACCACATGGTCCAGCGTCAGCTCCGACGAGTGCAGCACCACGCCGCAGTACTGGCAGGTGTTGCGGTCGCGTAGCAGAATGTTCTTCCTCGACAGCGCCCGCGTCTGGTGCGGAATCCGCCGGTACTCAAGCAGCCGGATCACCGACGGCATCGGCATGCGCACCCGCGCCGCATGCAATATCGCGCCCTGCTCTTCTTCCGTGCGCGCCACGCCCTTCAGCACCAGCACCAGCGCCCGCCGCGCGCCGCAAATGTTAATAGGTTCATACGACGCATTCAGTACGAGAACCGGCGTCTGCATGGCAGAGTTAAAGCGCACGCTCGGCTCCGGAGCCTCCGCGTGTGTCAGCGCGTGACATTTGGCGAGCGACTTTTGCTTTCGAGCATGGACTGATGCTTTTCCGAGCGACATTCTCTCCCCCGTTTTCACGTTCTCTTACTGAATCGTCTTGCCTCCATCCCAAAACGCCACGTCCTCATGCATCGGCGTATCCTCCGCCGTACGCAAGGTGGGCACAAACCTGATCTCATGCCGTTGCGCGCGCGCCACCGTGGCCACCCACACTCTGGCCGCGCCTGCCTTCTTCAGCGCCTCGCTGCACGCCCGTGCCGTCGCGCCCGTCGTGTAGATGTCGTCAATCAGCAGCACATCGCGTCCGCGCAGCCGTTCCGTCTTCGGAGCAGAAAAAACGCCGCGCAAATTCCGGCGGCGTTCATGCAGAGTAAGTCCGGCCTGGCTCTCCGTCGCGCGCTGGCGCATCATCACCTTTGGGGCAAGTTCACCCCTCCACTCCGACCGCAGCCTTCGCATCGCCGCGCACACCGCCCGCGCCAGCAGCTCCGCCTGGTTGAATCCGCGCTCGCGCCGCTTGCCTTCATACAGCGGCACCGGAACCACCACCATCCGCTCCGGAAGCCCCTCGATCGCCGCCACCTGCCGCGCCAGCAACTCACCCAGTCGCAGCGCAACCGGCTCCAGGCCGTCGTACTTCAGCAGATGCAGCAGCGTCCGCAGCGTATCCGTATATAGCCCATGCGCCACCGCGCGCTCAAACTCCGGCGGAACCATCCGGCACGGACGGCAATATGCCTCTCCACCCTCGCCAAAGTCAGACACACTCAGGCTCTCGCCGCAGCGCGCGCACAATGGACCAGATTGTTCGGGAAGTTGGTTCCAGCAGGATTCGCAAACAGGAACGCGACTGAAGGCGGCAAGGGGATCGCCGCAAACTCTACAGTCAGCGGGAAACAGGACGGAGCTCAAACTGTCCCCGGTACTTCGAAGCACGCGAACCACTGCACGCCAAGCCGTTGTCTGGCTAGGCTCCGGGTTCAGCGTCATCAAGTCACTTCGACTGGAGAAGGCGCACCTCGCTCCCTTTTGTCTAAGAAATTCAAGACGTGCCGGTCGTGCCCACTCCGGCGCTCCATTTGCCAAGAGTATACGGCCATTGTGGAAAAATCTCCAGTGGCGGGCTTCAATGCCGTCTAATGTATCGCCGGATTATCATCAACGCAGCTCAATGCCAACCGTCTACGTTCTCGGTGCAGGTGCTTCGCGCGATGCCGGATACCCTCTGGCTTCCGAGATGGGCGGCGCCCTATTCGAATATATGTTGAAGTCAGAGAATGCGCGGATTCGAGCTTCCGCAGAATTTCTCATAGATACCTTTGGAGAGAAGGGGAATTTTGAGGATTTGATTACCGAGATCGAATCCCAGATCGAGAAGCTCAAAGACTCCAAAATTCCCGAAGACCGTATCCAGCGCAGCAGAATTGCGAATCGCCGAGGCGATCTCGGGATGGCCCTGCAGGAATGGTTTCGACAGACTCGTATGCTCCCAGCCCCAAGCTACACGATATTTGCTGAACATATTGTGCAACCGGGCGACGTGGTCCTCACGTTCAATTACGATGACTCCCTTGAGCGACAGCTTAGGCAGTCCGGAAAGTGGGACATCTCGCGTGGATACGGATTTCCACTTGGAATGGAGGACATTCAGTCAGAAGTTCTGGTGCTCAAGTTACACGGCAGCGTGAATTGGCTGGTCTCAGTTTTTGGTGGCGCAACGGGAGGAACATTTTTAGTGAACCCGCCATCCTCGATGGGGAACCATCCCGTCATCCATCTCGCCGATCTGGAGTTTCTCGGCTACCAGACATTCGCAGGTCGCACGTATCAAAGCGGCGGCGCGTTTCCATGCCTCATTCTTCCTGGCCGGAGCAAGAGGTTCTACTACGATACCTCCTTTGGCCGGGAGTTTGGCCCTTTCTGGGGTCATCTCTGGTCGCAGGCAGCGGTAGCCTTAAAGGCTGCCAACAAGATTGTCGTTTGCGGCTATAGCCTTCCAGCGGCTGATCAGCGTGCCCGTGATCTGCTGTTCGGGCGTCCGCGACGAGATGCTGAGATCAAAATCATTTCTGGCAACCAATCAGAGCGCATCGCGACTGAATTTTCCGATGCCGGGTTCAAGGATGTTTTGGTATTCAAGAACGGATACTTTGCTGACTGGTGTCAGGCAAATCAGTTATCGTCGGACGGAGAGCAAGAGGCGGAGTCGCCGCTACCATAGCTGCGCATCCGCGACTACGTGGGTGTGTACTGCGCGCGTCAAGCAGCCCGTCCATTTGAACCATTCTTGTTGATATGTAAGGCGGTTGAGGATGATCAAGAAAGCAATTGAAGCATTTCAAAGTGGGCTGGACGTTCTCTTCGACGAGCGATGGTTCCCACTCTACGGCAACGGCCTTTGCATCGCGGCGCTACTCGTCGCCAAGTATGGCGCTGGCTTCACGTGGCGGCAGGTCTTGGTCGGCATGCTCGCTTTTGCAGTTTGGCATTCAGGGGCCAAACTTCTACGCTATTCCGAAAAGACGCGAAAGTTTCAACGAGTCCAATTCAGGATCGGCTTGACTCACTTTGGGCAAGCACTGGTTGATGCCGGAATCTACAGCGAAGATGAAGTGAAGCAGAACAACGGCGCACTTTCGGAGTCGCTGGGAGCATATTCCAGTGGCTATATTACATTCACGTGGCTCCAGCCAGACTTGTTTTTCATGAACACGGCAGGCCATTTTGCAGAATTCGCAGAGATTACCGTCTACCTGAAGCCATTCGGAGATCGCGCTCTAAAGATCGGCAAGTCGCTGCCCGACTGCCTCGAATTGCGAGGTAAGGACGAATACGAGTTGGTGCTAAGCAAGGTCGAGGATAGGGGTCCTATGGGGGAAGAAGGAAATACGCTTGTCCTAATGAAACTCCCGCACGACTTTCTTCGCAGCCTACAAGGGCCGCTCAAACGAGCCGAGACAATAACTGGGCACTTTCAACGGCAGCGCGAAATGCTGGAGCGTGTGGGTCTGAAATACTGGGAGCACGACGAAATGTCCGACGTCTGGGGTTACCAAGGGAAGTATGCTGATTTCCGCTGGTGGGAATTCTGAGTAATCCCGATATGTGCTGTCAGCCCACGAGTGAAATCAATTCGGGACTGCTAAGACGCCAACTGAATATCCAAAGAGGTCCGCCCCTCCCCCTTCATCTCCCACTCCCTCCGCTGATACACTCTCCCTTCCCCACTTTGGAGGCAATTTTTGTCCACTCAGCCCGCGTCCCAGCAAGACTTTCAGCCCTACGTCCCCTCCAGCGAGTCGCCCCGCGAGCTTTCCCTCCGCGCCGTCCTGCTCGGCTGCATCTTCGCCGTCCTCTTCGGAGCCGTCACCGTCTACGTGGGCCTGCGCGCCGGACTCACCGTCGCCGCCTCCATCCCCATCGCCGTGCTCTCCATCAGCGTGCTCCGCGCGCTCGGCCGCGCCTCCATTCTTGAGAACAACATCGTCCAGACCACCGGCAACGCCGGCCAGTCCATCGCCTCCGGAGTCATCTTCACCCTTCCCGCGCTCATCTTCCTCGGCTTCAACCTCGAATACATCCGCATCTTCATCCTCGCCATGCTGGGCGGCTGCCTCGGCGTCCTCTTCATGATCCCCATCCGCCGCCAGCTCATCGTCGAGGAGCACGGCAACCTCACCTATCCCGAAGGCACCGCCTGCGCCGACGTCCTCATCGCCGGCGAAAAGGGAGGCTCCTTCGCCAGCCGCGTCTTCTTCGGCCTCGG
>JASHUR010000032.1 GCA_030039895.1 Acidobacteriaceae bacterium
GCCGCATAGCAGCTTTCGCTCACGCCGGACGCCTCATCCTCTTCGCGCGCCCTTAGTGTGCGTAAGCCGCGGGCCCGAGCAGAGCCGATCCGGAGTCCCCAGCATGCGGTCTTTGCGTGCTGGGGTGGGAATAGGCGAAGCGAGCCAATCACGACGGAGTCGTCAGACGAAACGACCCCAACGAATCGAAGCCCGGCCGCAGGCCGCACCACCGTAACCATTCTCCGTCACCACGTGTCACACATGCACACGATCGTTATAGGCCAACGCTCCGCTGCTCTCATCACTCAACCGCTCACTCAAGGAGAACGCCCAAAATGATCTTTGACCGTGCAACGTCTCGCCAATGGGCCGCAATCCCATTACGCCTCATCGTCGGATACGGGTTTATGGAACACGGATATGCCAAGCTCCTCAAAGGCCCCGCCGCGTTCGCCGCAATCCTTCACGCATTGAATGTCCCCGCTCCCCACCTCATGGCATGGCTCACGATACTCACCGAGCTCCTGGGCGGATTCGCAGTCCTTGTCGGTGCATTCATCCCTCTGGCAAGTGTCCCCATGGCCGCAGTGCTATTGGTCGCCATGGTGACAGTGCATCTGCGCTACGGCTTCAGCTCAATCAAGCTCATGGCAATTACGCCAACCGGAGCTAAGTTCGGCCCTCCCGGATACGAATGCGATCTGCTCTATCTCGCATGCCTGGCCGCGCTGGTCATCGGCGGATCGGGCCCGTTCGCACTCGGCAATCCCTTTGCCGCTAAACAAAGATATACAAACAAATAAAGCTACCAGCGTGAATACCCCACCGTTTTCGCGCGCCCTTAGTGCGCATAATCCGGTAGGCCGGACTGGAGTCGTCAGACGGAACAACCCTACCAAAAACGTAATCCGCCACCACCCTGGCTGTTGCCTAAACCAACCGGAACCGGGACGCCCAAATCGAAATCCCGGGAGAGAGACGGGACCTGCTGATTTCGCTTCCACGCCCCACCAGCGAAGCGGTAAATTGGTGAGCGGATTCGATAGAATTCCGCCGGTTCTGCCCCATGTTCGGACGAGGTGGAGCGATGAAAAGAGGTCAGTCATGACGCTGCAAATCGCCGATGTACCCCACGCCGAAAATCTGCGGCCCATCCCGCAAAAGGTCTGGCAGTCCTTCAGCAAACTCTCACTCTGTGTGGCGTGGCTCGGCCTGGCATTGCTCATCCCGTCGGGCTGCGGTGGCAGCGGCTCCGGGATGACGACGACAACCACATCCACCGCACAGGACGCAGCTACTCCCACCATCACGACCACCGCTGCGCTGAATGGAGCCAAAATTGTGACGCTGAGCGACACCACCTCCGGCGCAACCATTTACTACACGCTCGACGGCAGCACGCCCACCAACACCTCGCCCGCCTATGCCGGGCCATTCCTCGTGGATTCCAACATCACGGTGAGTGCGATCGCCAGCAACGCCCCCGCCTACCTCAACAGCAAGGTGGCCACACAAACCTTCTCGCCAAATATCGCCTCCAACACGCTGGTGTGGAGCGACGAGTTCGCCAACTCCGGCTCGACCAACATCCTGCCCAGTTCCACCAACTGGACCTACGATACCGGCACCGATTGCTGCGGCAACGACGAGCAGGAAACCTATTGCGCCGCTGGTTCGAGCACCAGTCCATGCAATCCATCGAGCCCCAACGCGTATATCGCTCCCGGCGGCGGCCTGAACATCGTCGCGGAAAACCCGTCGACCGGTGTGTATACGTCCGCGCGCCTCAAGTCCGAGGGCCTCTTCAGCTTCATGTACGGACGCATCGAAGCGGAAATTCTGGTGCCTGAATCGCAGGCCATGTGGCCCGCATTCTGGATGCTGGGCAGCAATATCAATTCCGTTCCCTGGCCGGCCTGCGGCGAAGCCGACATTATGGAACACATCGACGGCGACAACACTCCGTTCGGCGGCCCAGGCACCGGTCCGGCTCCCGGATACGACTGGTACGCGGCTTCCGTGCACGGCACCAACCTCAATGGCGGCACACCTTACACGACGTCGGGCTTTTCCGCAGCAACCTGGCACACTTACGGCATGATCTGGACGAAGGGACAAATCCAGTACTACATCGATAGTCCCACCAATATTTACGAGACCTTCACCCCCACCAACATAAGCGGCACCTGGCCGTTCGACCAGGGCCCCATGTTCATCATCCTCAACCTTGCTGTCGGGGGCACCTGGCCGGGCGACGTCAACTCGAGCACGGTCTTCCCCTCGACCATGCAGGTAAAGTACGTGCGCATTTACACACCCTAGACGCTCAGAAGAGGTGAAGCGCCCGCCGTCGCCCGTCTCTCAACCTTGTCAAGCCCCTTGCTCCATAATTCCAATGATTGCAACGACTTCCAAATGCATCTGACCACTCCCTAAATTGCTATCCTGAAAGAAAGAGGGATACGCAGAATGTCAGGAAAATGCCTCAAAACCTGCCTATCCGCCTCCGCAGAAAGGCAGTTTGCAATCAAAAGCATGCGCACCAGACCCTTGGAATCAATATTTTCCGCGCTCTTCATCCCGACTTCGCGTCAAATCAATAACGCCCGGCAACTATCGCCCAAATCAATAGCTTAGGCCCGAAATTCAAGACTGGGTTTTCAATAGAATCAATAATTTAGCCACCCCTACCGGATCAAAGCATTACACCCCATGAACCCCCTCGCGGCTAAAGACCGCCAGCTCGTCCAGATCATCGACGCCGCCTCTGCCGACGCGGCCCACCGCTCCGGCCCTTGGCTCCAGTGCCGTCTCGGCTGCACCCAGTGCTGTATCGGAATTTTCTCCATCACCCAGCTCGACGCCCTGCGCCTCCGCGCCGGACTCGCCTCACTCGCAGCCTCCGACCCCTCCCGCGCCGCCGCCGTCCGCAGCCGGGCCGAAGCATCCATCGCGCGCCTCACGCCCAACTTCCCCGGCGACCCCATCACCGGCCAACTTGATGAGTCCGACCCGCGCTACGAGGACTTCGCCAACGACGAGCCCTGCCCCGCGCTCGACCCCGCCACCGGAGCCTGCGACCTCTACGCCGCGCGCCCCGTCACCTGCCGTGTCTTCGGCCCGCCCGTACCATCCGAAGAAGGCATCGGCATCTGCGAGCTCAACTTCGTCGGCGCAACCGAACCGGAAATCCTCGCCGCCGAGCTGGACACCTCATGGTCCCCGCTCGAAACCGCCCTCAACGCCGAAGCCGAATCCGAAACGCACCACGCCGATTCAACCACCGTCGCCTGGGCGCTGTCGCGTGATCAGCACTGACCCACTTCGATCAGCCACGTTGCCGGATATGTCTCGCCGGTCATCGCATCAAGTAAACTGACTCAAACATGCTTCAATTAGGACAAGTTTTGGAGGAAGTCGTCGGATGAAATATCAGGTTCGCCCGGCATGGCGATTCGCTCGCGCGCACATGGGTGTGGAGCGGCTCAAGAAGCAAGCGGATACCCGCCTCGATCAGCCGGAGGAGTTGGTGTCACTTTTGTTCCGGTTCGCCGACTCTGAATTGAAGCCCTTCCAGATCGACGAAGAGCTTGCCTCTCTTGCAAAGGAAGTCAGGGACCTGAGCCCCATGAATGTGCTGGAAATTGGCACGGCAAAAGGCGGAACGCTGTTTCTATGGACCCGCCTTGCGCAACGCGATGCTGTGATCGTGAGCATCGACCTGCCGGGCGGAAAATTCGGCGGCGGCTACTCCAATCGGCGGGCAACCATCTACCGGCGCTTCGCCCGAAAGGGCCAGCAGCTGCACCTCATGCGGGAGGATTCCCACGCCCAGGCCACCTTCGAGAAAGCAAAGCAGCTTTTTGGCGAAAAGCCCGTCGACCTGCTTTTTATTGACGGCGATCACACCTACGAAGGCGTGAAGAGAGATTGGGAGATGTATTCTCAGTTGGTCCGGGCCGGCGGCTTGATCGTCTTCCACGATATCGCCGGCAACTATGACGATACCCAGGTAAAAAGATTATGGGACTCGATCAAGTCGGACTACAAATACAGAGAATATGCAGTCCATCCAGACGGGCTCTACGGTATCGGCGTCCTCGTTAAATAGCAATTCGGTGCTGACATCTTCGAGTAGATCCTTCAGCTCTGCCTCGCATTGCTTGCCCGAGATGCGCTGAGCCTGTACGCACCCGGCACACCAAACAGCAGATCTTTCGCTGCGGCCCACATGCCCAGCCGCGTGCTGGAACTGTCAGGCCAGTATCCTCCCAACGCACAGATGTGGCCAAACGTGAATGCCCTGCCGAGCAGATTCGAGTCGCTCCTGTAGATCCGGGTCCGCAGGCGATGAAACTTCGCCCGTAATTCAAGCCTTCTCGCCGACTTCGTAAATCGATCAGCCAGGTCCGAACGCTGCTCGGCCGCCGTCAATAAAAGGCGCGCGCACTCGATCTCCGAATCCGCAAGCCCCTCGTAGTCCAGGGTCTGGGCAATGCCCGTCGCCCGCCCCTTTACTGAGCCTGGTTTCCGCGCTCCAAACATGTTGCTTTGGTGCTGGCGATAAAGAACAAGAGGATCTGCGACAGTCGCTATCTTGCCTGTACTCGCAGCCAGAAACCACAACCATTGATCATGCGCACGCACTCTCGCCGGACGGCACGGGGTTTGGATGATCGAAAGAAGCTCCTTCCGGATGACCATAACAAGACCATGAGGAAAGGCAAAGGGATTGCTTCTTCCTGTCTTGATCGTCCTCGTCCGAAATTGCGGAAAGCGGCGTCCCCGCGCTCCGGAGTCGGAAAACGTCTCTGCCGAATGGGCAGCAAGCACAACCTCGGCGTCGGCAAAGGAGCGCGAGCACACAGCCAGCTTCTGCTCCATCCAGATATCATCCTGGTCGCAGAATGCAACCAAATCGCCTTGGCAGAGACTGGCGGCCTTCAAAAAGTTATCGGCGTAGCCCAGTCTCGCTTCGTTGCGGAAGATCCTGACCGGGAATGGGGCGTTCCTCGCGAACTCCTTCGCAATCCTCAGCGTCCCGTCGGTCGAGCCATCATCCGTAATCACCAACTCCATCGGCAGCAAATCCTGGCGGGCTATGCTGTCCAGTTGCTCACCGATATACTTCTCTCCGTTATAAGTCGCCATCGCAACAGAGATACGGCAGCGTGAGGACGAAGACTTCATAAGGCCTGCAATTTCTTCCATCATACGGCGGTTCGAACGCGCACCCACCCGCGAACGGCAGAGCGGAGCGCAGGGCTCAGCTTCCAGGACCAAAGGATCACGACCGCCAGCAGTCCCAGCTCTAATCCAGTCTTGGCCGATAAGACCTCTGTTGGAGCAAGAATCGCAGCCAATGCCAGTGAGGCCACGGCTGGCAGAAGTTTATGAAGTCGTGGAAATGTCTTGCTCGCAAAGAACAGGAGTCCTGCATCAAATGCCACACGTAGCGTCCAGGCATACGCGGCTCCGACAAGTCCGAAATAATGCAGGCCCAGCCACAGAATTCCCAGAAAAGGTATCAATTCGACTGCATGAAACTTGGCCACGATGTCGGGTCTGCCGCTCGCCTGCAGATGCCCGTACGGAATAAATGCCAGACCGTTGATCCAGACACCCCCCAGAAGAACGACCCCGACGGGAACCGCGTGTTGCGCGAAGCTGGCCCCGACCCAAACCCGCATGAAGATTGGAAGAGCTGCGATGCCAAGAACAATCACCGGGGTCATGGCGGCAGCAAGTGCCAAAACCGCATCGGAGGCCAGCCTGGTGCTGTGCTCTTCACTGGCGCCGGCAAGCTTTGGAAACAGGCTGCTGGCCAATGCACCCGGAACGACGGCCACTCGATTCACTAGATTGAATGGGACTGTGTAAAATGCCACCGCCTCCGCGTCGAGCAGGCTCCCGATTACCAGGCGATCAATCGTGCTCAGCAAGGGAGTCAATAGATTGGTCACCGTGATCCAGCCGCCGTAGGAAAACAGGGCCTTGAATAGAGAACGTTCGACGCGTCCGCCAACACCCAGCGGCATGGCACGGATCAGCGCCAGAGATGTCGGAATAATGCCCAGCAGCCTTGCGATAATGACGGTCGGAATCAGCCACGCCAAATCCGGCCCATGCCATAAGGCGACAGCCAGGGGCGCCAACTGCGACACGACAGCGTTGACCGTCCTCACTGAGTTATAGAAGCCGAACCAGATCCGGGCTTGCAGCGCCCCGCCGAGTATGCCACCGAGGATCGAGAGTGGAATCGAACCTGCCAGCCAGGGCAGGCACTTCATCACTTCACCCCGCATCGACTCCGGCATCTTGAACATAGACATGAAAACCGGCCGGGCGACAAGATAAAGAATAATTCCACCGGCAACGCCAAACGCCAGATTAATCAGCAGCGCTGTCCAGAAAACGCTCTCTCTCTCTTTCGCCTGATCAGGCGCGTGCAAACGCGCGATGTGGTACGCAGCCGCTCGTGTGATCCCCGGGTCGAATACTCCAAAGTAGCCCAGAAACACCCAGACGATAGCCAGCACGCCATAGCGCGCGTTCCCAATCAAATGCAGGAAAATGGGGACCGTAACCAGGCTGACGAACATCGGCGTGATCGAGCCCGCCAGATTGTAAAAAGTGTCCCGTTTGACGCTCATTTGGTTGTCACACTAGATCCTGGAACTAATCTGCGATGCCCTGCCGGCAAGGCTTGTGTACCGCTCCCTGCTGGCAGCCCAAAATCAAACTGGTGGCCGCAAATCAGGAGCACGGCGCTCTGAGCAGCTCAACCTCTTGCAAGGCGTGTTGTAAGCCGCAGACCATCCAGGCGGGCATTCTGTCGCTGTATCTCTTTTTTGGATACGCAAGCGTTCGCTCTCGCAAATTTGAAGGCAGCGCGGAAAAGCGCGGTGCAACATATATTGAACAGAGAAACATCCCGATGGTTCGGTTCGCAAAGTCGACGATCAGATACCCACCTCCGATGTAACTGTACCAAGAATCTTTCCA
This sequence comes from Acidobacteriaceae bacterium, assembly GCA_030039895.1. Lineage (GTDB taxonomy): Bacteria > Acidobacteriota > Terriglobia > Terriglobales > Acidobacteriaceae > Silvibacterium. Next base: position 6,988 of record JASHUR010000032.1, read on the forward strand.
AGTATCATCAGCTCCCAGGCATCTTCGGAGCAAGGCAAGCCGTGAACGATCATGGCCCTGGCCATTCTTGAATCTCTTAGCCCGTACCTTCTGTAGCACCCGGTTTCTTCTCGACCTCCACCCGGAACCGCGGCGCGCGATAGTCCTTTGGCAGGTAGTCATCCGGAATCGCCACGCGGTTCCCGTCCCTGACCATGGACGCGTGCGGCGACATAATCTCCACGCCCGCTTCATAAAACTTGTCCTGGATATTCTGGTGCAGGTCCGAGTAAGTCTGCTGCATCAGGCTCGGTCTGTCCGTGTAGGCGTTGATCTGGTAGTGAACATAAAAATCATCCAGTGCTGTCTGCAGCACAAAGGGCTGCGGCTTCTTCAGGATGTTCTCCGTCGCCAGCGCAGCCTCAATCAGCAGCCCGTGCACCTTCCGCCACGGCGCGTCATACCCGATCGTCACCGTCGTGTGCAGAATCAGCCCGTCCGGATGGATCGACCCGCTGAAATTGATGATGTGGCTGCTCAGCACCATCGAGTTTGCAATTGTGATCTCCACGTTCTTGATCGTGCGTATCCGCGTCACCAGCAGCGATGCCTCAACCACATCGCCCACTGTGTCCGTAATCTGCACGCGATCACCTATCCGGAACGCCCGCATGTATGTCAGGATCACGCCCGCTACCACATTCGCTACCGCTGACGTCGACCCCAGCGAAAACAGTACGCCCAGAAAGATTGAGATTCCCCGGAACGCCGGCGACTTCGATCCCGGCAGATACGGAAACACCGCTATCGCCGTCACCGCCAGAATCACAAAGCGCGCAATCTTGTACGTCGGTTCCGCCCACTCCGGATGAAAGTTCTCGAATGAGATCGTCCCGCGCCCGATCTCTCTGAAAATGATCCGGATGAACTTTGTGATGTAGATCGCAACAACAAGAATGACCACGATGAAGAACAGATTCGGCAGATACGTGAGCACCGTATTGCCAATCACCTTCAGCGGAGACACCACATAGCCTACCAGTGTCTGGCTGTAGCCCCGTGTCCACGGAAAGAACCCCAGCACCAGCGACATATAGATGTACAGCACGTTCAGCGTCACAACCAGCCGTATTAACTTGGTCACTACGACCAGAAGTCCGGCAATCCTCTCAGCCGGCAGCAACTCAAACCTCTGGATGCGCAGCGATGGAATATACGTGCCCCGCCACGCATACAGCCGCCGATAGAGCTTTGGAAACAGTGCCCCCAGCAATCTGAGGACCAGAATAAGGAGCGCCGTCGCAATCAGCGCGTAAACGCCGCCCAGAATAATGGACTTGAGCGAGTACTCTTTCTGCAGCGATTCCAGATTCTGGCGTATCCGCTGCGCATAATCCACCGCAAGCGCATGCCGCCCCTTGCCTGCCAGCTCCGCATCCTGGTCGGTCACAGTCATCACGATCAGGTCTCCGGCGGTAATGTCGCTGGCCCCTGCGGAATCCAAAACAGCGATGGAACGCGGATTGAATGACTCTTCCTCTGATAGGTCCTTGATCCGCTGTGAAATCGCCTGCGCTCTCGCCTGCGCCGTAAACGACAGGATGCCCCCAACCTCAAAGATCGTCTTGCCGTTCACCACCACCGGAGCCTGCACCACCGGCTTCGCGCTCGCGCTCGTGGCCGGCTTCGCAGCTTGTTCGTCTCTTCGGGCAAAGCCCAGCAAGGGCAGGCAGCATAGCAGCAGACATGCCGCCCCCCACACTGTCCACTTTCTTTCCATCCCTGCGGTCAATGCCATCATGCCTCTTACATGCCGGGTCACATTGCCCCAGCCGGGTACCAAGACTCCCACTAAACATAGCAAGGCCCAGCGAAGCCATTACTTCGTCAACAACCAGCGCGGATGCATCAGATATTCATTTACGAACACCTTTGTTCTCGGCTATCGTGTTCCATATTGTCAAGTGCCCGCTTCAGGCACTTTCAGTACGCCGGCCAACGCGCCGCTCCCCCATCGACGCCAATAGCCCAGGGGGAACTATGTCACTCCATCTCCAGTCCTACTTTCGCGGAAACGTCTACATTATCCGTTGCTCAGGCCATATTACCGCCGGCCAGGCCATAACAACCCTCGAAGAGGCTCTCGACATGGCCGAGCACGAGTTCACCTCGATCGTTCTCAACCTCAGCGAAGTCACCCGCATGGACAGCATGGGGCTGGGCCTCCTCATGCGGCACTTTGATCGTCTCAGCAGGCGCTGTGGAGCCATTCGCCTCGCGGCTCCTCAGCCGTTCGTCACTCACCTGCTCAACATCACAAAGACATGCAACTCTCTTCACACTTTCCCGACCGAGGAAGAAGCCATCGAATCCGCCTCGACTCAGACTTCACCCCGTCAGACACAACCTGCAAAGCATCTCAAGCTCCTGGTCTTTGATCCATCCGCGGACCTTTGTACGTTCGTTCACAGCGTGTTGTGCCAGCACGGCTTCGATGTCAAAACTGTTTGCTCACTCCAGGACGCGAGGATTCTGCTTATCGCTGACCAGGTGGACTATATATTGGTTGGCCCCGGAACGCCGCAGCTCCCGTCCGAGACAGCAGCCGTCAAGCTCAGATCCCTCGCTCCCAAGGCAACCGCGCTGCAGCTTCCTCCTGACTTCAAGTGCCACGACGCTATTGACGCTACGCACAAGCTGCTGGAGTTGTTCAGCCTCCCCACCGCCTGACCGCGGTCACCTCCTTCAGTTCGTCGGCGTCAGCTTCTGCGTCATCTCGCTCTCACGCTTGGCATCTGCCAGTTGGCCCAGCGACCGGTATGCCTGCGCCAGCAGCCAGTGCGTTAGCGGATTCTTTTCATCCATCTTTTCAGCCCGCTGCAAATACATCACCGCGCCCGCAGGGTCCTGGTTTCCCATCAGTGCCCGGCCCAGCAATATATATGGACCCGTCGCCGACGGCTCCAGCAACAGGGCCCGTTGCTCCGCCCGCTCCGCCTTGTTGTACTCTCCCGCTCGGATATAAGCATCCCCCAACCGGTCGTACACGCTGCCTTCCAGCGGATTGATCGCGCGTTCCTTCTCAAACTCGTCGATCGCAACTTTCAATTGTTGCTGCGCCAACGCGATCTCGCCAAGAAGCTCGTGGGCCAACGGGAAGCGCGGATCGATCTCCAACGCCTTCTGCGCCAGTAACTGCGCCTCTGGCAGATTGTCCCTCCTCAGTAGCATCCGCGCCGTCAGCAAATAGGCTGAGGCGGAATCAGGCGCAAAGCCGTACTGGTGCGCAAAGGCGTGCCGGGCGTTGTCGTATTGCTTCGTTTCCAGATAGCAGAGAGCCAATACATAACTCGGGTCGACGCGGGTGTGCGAAGTCCAGGTTGTAGCCGATTCCAGGAGCGAAATCGCTTCCGTGGGACGACCCAGCCGGAACAGCGTAAGTCCGCGCAGTTGCGCCGCATCAATATCATGCGGGTCCTCCTCGAGCGCCGCCGCAAAGGCCGCGTCGGCCTGGGCAAATTTGTTCTCCGAGTATAGAGCCAGTCCGCGCAGCCGGTTCACCCCTGCCGGCACAGGCGTGCGCGAGGCGAATCCATCAAGTTGTTGCAGCGCCTCTGCATAGTGCCCGCGGTCAATCATCAGCCGTAATTGTGCAATGTCGGGCTGTGCCTCCGCCGCTGTCTTCCCAGAGGAATTTGAATCCTGGGCCGACGATGTATCCGAGGCCGGGGCTGACTGCCCCGTTGACTGCCCACGAGCCGAGGAGCAAAGCAACGTTGCAGGCAGAAATACAATGCAGCAGAAAGCAGCCCGGTAAATACAACGCATAGAGGTATCGATTTTTACTCTAGATGAAACAAGGCAGGAGAACCAGAGTTCTCCTGCCTTGGAAGTTAAACGAGGTGCGTCAGAATTGGAGACGAACTGAGAACTCCACCTGGCGCGGACTGGATGCACCATATGGGCCTTGGGCGTTGAAGCTGGCTCCATTGGTGATGAAGCCACCTTGCGTGGCATCCACGTTTCCGGTGTTCGGGTTGGCTGGATCAATATGGTTGAACAGGTTGAAGAAGTCCACGCGGAACTGCGCGAAGAGGGCCTCCCTGATCGGGAAGTTCTTCACGAGCGAACTATCGACGTTCCAGCCGCCTGGGCCCCATGCGTTGTTGCGGCCCGCTGTGCCTATCTGATCCAGAGCCGGGCAAGTAAACCCTCCTGCCGGTGTGCCAGTTGGATCACCGCTGGACGGACAGAGCGTATTTGCACTTCCATTACCTTCAATGTTGTTGAAAAACTGCCTGGAATGCGTTTGAGGGTTGAACTTGGCGAGGCTCGTATGCAGGTTACCGGAGCTGCCATTCGGATAGCAGGGTGCAGAAGTACCACCCACCGAAGAGCCGCAGTCGGCCATACTGAGAGTAAACGGCAAACCGCTGGAAATATTCACCACCGGACTGATCTGCCATCCGCCGACGATTTCATCTAAATATCGCGGCGCACTCGGCAGGAACTGCTGGTTCTTGCCGAAGGGCAATTGGTACACAGCGTACGAGACCCATTGCTGCCGGCGAACATAGCTGTCCGGTCCTCGCTCTGGATTTTTGTCCCACGTTGCGTAACCGCTGGCAAAGTCAGTTGCATGCTGCCAGGAATAGTTTGAGTTAAACGTCAACCCTCGGGCCATTCGTTTGGCTACACCGATCTGCAATGCATTGTAATGTGTATCTTGATCGTCGCCGTAGTAGCCGATGCCTTGGGTCCATCCGCAGGCCCCTGTTGGCAGACCGGCCGGCTGGCTATAGGCCGCGTCCGTACAAGCAGGCAGAGTACCCCCGTAGTATCGGTATAGGAACTGTGGCGACGACACCGCGCCGCTCGAAGTGATTGGATTGGTGCAGTTCGGTCCGGCTGGATAGCAGGTGCCGCCATTCGGGTCGTAGTGCAATTTGGCTCCGGTAACGCTGTATTGCGCCGGAAGGAAAATGGCCGCTTCGTTCGGGTTGGTGTTATTGCCGTCGCCATCGCTGAGGGTGTGGGTCCCTTTGTTGCCGACGTAAGCCACGGTCAAAGACACGGTAGGAGTAAGCGCCCTCTGTACGCTGAAGTTCCAGGCATCGATCGTGGGCAGCCGCAACGGGTCAGGCCGTGCCTTCGTGCTGATCGCATAACCAGGGTTCGGTAACAGTCCATTCGAAGGTACGCTGGGAAATACATACGCCGGCGGCCCTGTGGCCAGGTCAAACGGCTTCACATAGCTGCTCGCACTGTTCTGGGTCGCGCTGATCTCCTGGTTGGCCAGCACTGGTATGTTCTGTGTAACCACATGGCCGAAGATCGAACCGAACACGCCCAGGTCGAAGCTGCGTCCGTATCCGGCGCGGACCACGGTCTTGTCATTGAACTGGTAGGAAAGGCCGACACGCGGATTCCAGGTGTTCTTGGCCGCCTGCCAGCCCATGTTGGTTCCGATGTTACCGTAGCCGGCGACGCTGATGTAGCCGGTTTTGAGGTCCATAAGCGCGCCATTCCCCTTCCCGTTCACTGCTTCAGGGGAATAGTACTCATAGCGAACTCCGAGGTTTAAAGTCAGTTTTGGCGTGGCGCGCCAAGTGTCCTGACCGTAGAAGAAGTCACGCTTCTGGAACTCCTTGGCGTTGGTGGAAACGCTGACGTAACGCCCATAGCTCTCCACATCCCCAAGCACGAAGGATGCAAGTCCCAGACCGCCAGTGCCGTTATTCGCCGTTGCTCCGGAGTTAAAACCAAACAACCCTGTCCGGTCCGTATCGCTTGGGACGCGCAGGTTGCGGGCGTAGCGAAGATCGACACCGCCCTTGAAGGTGTGGTTGCCGATGATCTTCGTCCAGTTATTGACGATCTGGAACTGGTCCTCTCTTTCGATCAGAGGGCAGTTGCAGCGGTTGATGTTGAGACCGGCGCCCCATTCAGTCTGGCCGCCGTTCGGCATGGAAATCTGGAAGCCGGCAAGGCCGTTGGTGATCGGCTGACCGGGAATATTCAGCCCTCCCCACCCCAGCGTGTCCATCGGGGTCGTCGACTCGTCGAACTTCTGGTCGCCGATATTGTATCGATAGTAACCGAGCCGGAAGTCGGTCAGCAGCGTCGAGCTGAGGCCGATGTCCATGCCGGCGGCAACACTGTCGTTATGGCCGGCAGAATCTCCACCGTAGCCGCCGAGTCCGAAACCGGGACCTCCGCCGGTACCAAGAAGCGTAGTGCCGCTCAGGACATCAGTGAACCGGCTGAAGCGTTCAAATGCATGGGCCGCAGTCGAGACCTGGTAATCGACACGCTCGTCCCACTGATCGGAGTTGAAGAGGCCTGTGCCACCCTGGACATAGGTATCGTTGATGGTGCCCAGCTCACCGCTGGCCTTATTCGGCGCGTAGCTTTTGATCAAATTCAGGTAGGCGAGCGCCTGCGGAGAAAGCTGGGCGGCCGGAATGAGGTTGTTGGTATATGGCGTCGCCACGCCACCGTTGTTGTAATAGATCTGATAAGTGGGAAGATACTGGCTGAAGTCGCAGCCCGTGGTTCCCAGACACGAGGATATGACCGTAGCGGTAGGGACGAGTGTGGAGGCTGAAGTTCCCACCTTCTGACGGGCGCCCTGATAGTCACCAAAGAAGAACAGCCTGTCTTTCAGAATCGGCCCACCGATTGAACCGCCAAACAGGTTCTTCAGGCCCGGAGCAATCGTGCTTGCCGGAGTTGTTCCATACGCGGGGAATTGGGTATAAGGATCCTGGGCCAGGTTCGCCGAGCTGGTCCGATAGTCGAAAGCAGATCCGTGGAAGCTGTTTGTACCCGACTTGGTCTGCGCGGTCACAAATTCTGAAACCGCCTTTCCGAATTCGGCGTCGTAATTCTGCGTTGTGATCTTGGTTTCGGTCAGCGAATCGAGGTTCGGGTTGATGACGATGATGCCCAGAATCGGGTCCTGGTTATCGGTGCCGTCAAGGGTGTACGCCACGCCGCCGAACGCCTGACCGTCGATCTGAATCTGAGCGCTGGCCTGCGGGTTTTCATCCGGGGCATGGTTCCACGGCAGCAGTTGAGCCCCCGGTATGAGCAGCTGGAGATTGGCAAAATTCTGGCCCGCTACCGGCAGACTCTCAACTTCCTGTGCGGACAGAATGGTGGATACATCCGCATGGTCCGTCTTCAGTTCAGGAACTGCATTCGCGTTGACTTGAACCGTCGTGCTGGTACCGCCCGCCGTGAGTTGCGCGTCGACTTTGATCGATGTCTCGGCAAAGAGATGGATACCCGTCTGCTCGAATGTTTTGAAGCCGGTGAATTCCACCGTCACGTTGTACACGTCGGGAATAAGATGTTGGACCGTGTAGTCGCCGCTCGAGTTGGTTTGTACCTTGACTGAGACGCCTTTCAAGACGTCTGTGACAGTGACGGTTGCGCCCGGAATGACTGCGCCTGATGGATCTGTCACTGTTCCATAGAGTGAGCCGTAGATCGTCTGGCCGTGTGCCACCGCAGTAAGCGGCAGCAGGCAAAGCAGAGCCACAGCGGCTAGGGCCGCGTGGAATTTGCGCCTCATATTCTGAGCCCTCCTAAAAAATACGTCTTTCGTTTGGCATTACCGTTCTCGCATCACCCGCTGGCTCAAGCCCGCTGAATGTAGTTCGAGATTCCAGTTGCCCTATGTTTCGAGTCCGGTCGATTTTTAAAACCAATTGAATCTAGCCTTGCTGCGCAGGAACTGTCAACTTATTTTGCGAAGGCATTTTTTGAGCAAATGTCATATCAACTTTGAATGTGTTTTCGGCAGCCGAGATTGGTTCCGTTCCCCACCGATATCAAGAAACTGCCAGAAGCATCTTATTTCTTTGGCCTTTGCCCTACTCATTCGTTTTATCTGTAGACTATGCAGCACTTCCGCACTGAACGGCAGGCCGCTTTATGGCCGAGCTTAATCATTGCAAGTACCCTCAGTTTTGCCCTCTGGCAAGCCATTTTGTCTATACATTCTTGGGAAACCACGGGTACACTTCTAGCGAGGTGGCTCGGCTCGTTCCCCTTCTCCGATCAGCAGAGCACTGCGTAGCCAGTTGCCGTACCTCGGCGCGTCCGGTCCAAAGAAGACCGTTCCGGTAAGTATTGTGACTCCAATGAACAAGCCCAATGCGCCTCTCTCGCCCTCTGTCCCCCGATACCGGCAGATTTATGAGGACCTCCATTCCGCCATAAAGTCCGGCTCGCTCCAGCCGGGTGACCGGCTTCCCAGTGAGGCCGAACTCGGCAAACGCTACAAAACCTCGCGCATCACTGTGGCAAAAGCCGTCAATGAGCTTTCTCTTCAGGGCCTGGTCGTCCGCCGTGCTGGCTCCGGAACGCGTGTCCTCGCTCCCACCGGCACACACGGACACTTGTTCGGCGCGCTTATTCCCGATCTCGGGCAAACAGAAATCTTTGAGCCCATCTGCCGCGGAATAATGCAGCTGCCGGTTTCCAAAGCGCACTCACTGCTCTGGGGACACTTTATTGGCGGCCCGTCCCAGCAGGAAAAAGAGGCCGAGAGCCTCTGCCATCGATACATTGCCCAGAAAGTCGCGGGCGTCTTCTTCGCACCGCTCGAATTTACGCCGCAGAAAGACGTGATCAATCGCCGCATTGTGTCCGCGCTCGATCGCGCCGGCATCAAGATTGTGCTCCTAGATCGTTGCTATGCCCCCTACCCCATGCGCTCCAAGTACGACCTCGTCGGAATCGACAACCGTCAGGCCGGATTTCTCATCACGCAGCATCTCCTCCGCCTCGGCGTCTCCCGTCTCGTCTTCATCGCCAAGCCCGGATCAGCCAACACCGTGCTCGCCCGCGCAGCCGGCTTTCACGAGGCGATGCACGCGCACGGGCAGCGAATGAACCAGAATCTCGTCTGCTTCAGAGACCCGGAGGAGCCGGGCTTTATCCGTAAGCTGTTAAAAGACTACAAACCCGAAGGCCTCGTCTGCGCCAATGACATTACGGCAGCCCGCGTCATGGTTGGACTTGCCGATTATGGCGTGCGTGTCCCCGAAGAGTTGCGTATCGTTGGCATCGATGACGTGAGGTACGCAAGCCTCCTGCCCGTTCCCCTCACCACCCAGCATCAGAACTGCAATGACATTGGCGCCATGGCCATGGTCACCATGCTGCACCGCGTCGAAAACCCCAGCCTGCCGACTGTCGATGTCCTGCTTCAAACTCGCACCGTGATTCGCAGCTCCTGTGGTGCACATCTGCAAACATCGCAGAGCACCCGTGCATCTGGCCAGAAAACACGCGCCGCCGGCTCTCGTGCCTAGAGACTGTTTTGGATTGCTATAGCAATTCGTCCCGACCGCCACACGCAATGCTATAGTGTTAGGGCATTTCGGAGGCGACCTTGACTGACAATATGTGTATGCGCACGCACTCTCTCAAAGGCCTCGCTGCCGTACTTGCGGCAGTATTCACACTCATTTTCTTTAGCAATCCCTTGCCTGCCTTCGCACTCGGCCCGCAATCCACAGCGCCCAGCGCACAGGCAGACGCAACACCTCATCCCAGCGATGGCCCGTGGTGGAAGCACGCCGTTGTCTACGAAATCTATCCCCGCAGCTTCCAGGACTCGAACGGAGACGGCACTGGTGATCTCAACGGCATCACTGACCGCCTCGGCTATCTCGAGTCGCTTGGCGTCGACGCCATCTGGATCGCCCCCTGCTATCCCTCGCCGCAGGCTGACTTCGGCTACGACATCTCCAACTACGAAGCCATCGACCCGCAGTACGGCACCATGGCCGACTTTGAGAACCTCGTCGCGCAGGCCAAAAAGCACAACATCCGCATCATCATGGACATGGTCATGAACCACACCTCTGACCAGCATCCGTGGTTCAAGGAGTCCGAAAGTTCCCGCACCAATCCCAAACGCGATTGGTACATCTGGCGCGACCCCAAGGGATACACCGCGGACGGCAAACCCATCCCGCCCAATAATTGGATCAGCGCCTTCGGCGGCTCCGCCTGGCAGTGGGACCCCAAGACAAAACAGTTCTACTATCACGAGTTCCTGGTACAGCAGCCTGATCTGAACTGGCGCAATCCCGACGTCGAAAAGGCCATGTTCGACGTCGTGCGCTTCTGGCTCGACAAGGGCGTCGCCGGCTTCCGCCTCGACGCTATAACCAATCTCTTTGAGGACCCGAAGCTCCGCAACGAGCCCTACACCGGCAAAATCGACGCCATGGGCGATCGCGAAGTAAAAGATATCTACACCAACAATCTGCCTGAAGTCCACGTCGTCATGCGCAAGCTGCGCGCACTCGTCGATTCCTATCCCGGCGACCGTGTCCTCATCGGAGAAACCTATCTGCCCTCCGTCCAGGACCTTGACAACTGGTATGGCGGTGCCGCCCACAACCAGTTGCAGCTTCCCATGGACATGCAGGTCGGCTTCATCAACAAGATGGACGCCTCCCTCTTCCGCACCCGTATCAATCAGGCGGAAACCGAAATCAACGGCAACCGGCCGCTCTTTGTCTTTGACAATCACGACAACCCGCGCAGTTGGGACCGCTACGGAGACGGTGTCCACAACGCCTCCATCGCGCGCGTCATCGCTTCCGTCCTCCTCACTTCAAACTCTGCAGCCATGATGTACGACGGTCAGGAGATCGGCATGGTCACCACGCCGCCCAGGACCAAGGCCGAGGTCCGCGACCCCGCGGGCATTCGTGGATGGCCCAAGTACAAGGGCCGCGACGGCGAGCGCACGCCCATGCAGTGGAGCGACACCACCGACGCCGGCTTCAGCACAGCCGCCAAAACCTGGCTGCCCATTCCTCCCAGCTACCGAACGGTGAATGTTCAGTCTGAGGAGAATCGGCCCGGTTCACTGCTGCGCTGGTATAAGGACCTCATCACTTTGCGCGCAAACGATCCCACCATGCGCGACGGCGATCAGGTCATGATCAACACCAGCAATCCGTCCGTGCTGGCCTACGTCCGCAAGAGCGTCGACGGCCATCCGGCAATCGTGGTCGCGCTCAACTTCACCGCGTCGCCGCAAACTATCTCGCTCGACGCCGCCTCCGCGGGTGTCACCGGCACAAACGTTTCCACCGTGCTTACCGATGCGCCGTCGCTAGAGCGCACCGGCAGCCTCAGCAACATCACGCTGCCGCCGTTCGCTTCATGGATCGGTCGCGTGCAATAAGAGGCCGGCCGCGTCAACGAACGCGGCCTCTCTTTTGCGCATCCACTCGCTACCACCGCAGCACAACTGTCTTCTGTAGATAGCCGCTGCCTTCAGGAAACTCCACCGTCAACGAATCCAACCCACTCGCCGAATCGCCAGGCGTCAGCGTTCCTCCATCCGCTGTCAGCTTTACCTTCACCGTATTCCTGCGCACCTTCAGAGTCACCACGGTGCCCGCCTGCGCCTCAAGGTCCAGCGTTAGCGAATGCGCCGCAGCCGTCTCATCCAGCACCTTCATCTGCGACGTCCTTGCACCCGGCAGTGGCAACCCATGTGGAATCGCCACTTCCACTGCAGGCAGCGGAAACGCAATCGTCATCCCTTTGTCCGTCACGCGCGCGCCCTTCACGTCAGAAACCAACCGCACCGGCTTGCCTCCGCTCGTCGTCACCCGCGCAATCAGGTTTGGCCCGCGCCGCTCAAACTGCAGCGCGCACACTGAGTCTCCCACATGGATCTGCCGCACCTTCGCCTCATTCCAGTCCGCCGGCAGATGTGGATCCAACGCAATCGTTCCCGTCAACGCATCCGGCTCTATCCCAAACATCCCCGTCAGCACCGGCGTAATCACCATCGCCGACGACCACAGTTGATGCGTCGTGCTCCGCCCGAAAGGAATGTAGTAATCGCCTGAGAGTAGCTCCGTCACCGCGCCCGGGTCCTGCGCCGTTGTCAGGTCGGCATTCTGCATCAGATGCGCATAGCCCGAAAGCACATGCCCCGTCCTGTACTCCGCCACGGCCATCCATCCCGTAAACAGCGGCCACACCGAACCCTGGTGATAACTAATCGGGTTGTACAACGGATCACTCGCCGCCACATCCCGCAGTCCCCAGTCCGTCGAAAAATCATGTGACGCCCACAGCCGGAAGCTGTTGTCCGCGTGTTGGAGTCCCTGGTCGTCGCTCCACCACGCAATCGCAGGAAACATCGTCGACGTTTCGTCCCGCTTCCCATTCCCATTCCAGCTGAAGGCATACCGCTGCTGGGCTGGAAGGTAGTACTCCTCCTCGATCTTCTCTCGAATCTCCGTCGCGCGCGCCGCCGCCGCATTGGCCTCCGCGTCATTGCCCAGTAGCTTGTCCAGCTCTGCCATCGCGCTCGACGCCTGCCGGTCGAGCTCCGCTAGATAGATCTCC
>JASHUR010000314.1 GCA_030039895.1 Acidobacteriaceae bacterium
GCATGGATGAGCCGAGGGCCAGCTTTCCAAATGAATATGGTCTGCGGTCGATTGGATGATTCTGCGGGTCTGCGTCTTTTGGAGGCATGTCTAAGAAAATGGGGCCCGACTGGCACAGTCTTCCCCTGCAGGGCTGAATTGCATCCTGAAGACCACTTCTGCCTCGCCGCCACAGCGGTAACTGGTAAAAGGAACGAGGAGATATGCAGACTTTTGCATAAAACGGCCCGTCCGGCACGCAGGGCAGCAGACCGAGAATCGACGAAGGATGCTGGCGCCTTTGGTCTCTTAAGTGCTGTACTTCTATACGCGATGATTCCTGCGGTAATAGTTGGACTGCTTCTGTTGAGCGCTCACCCGTCATCAGCAATCGGCATACATCAGCCAGGCGTAGAGCGCAGTACAACGCGCCCCCTTCACATACAAAAAATCGGGGCTTGCGGCGTTCTGCGAAGAGCGGACGTCACTTATGTTCTCGAAAAAGATGTCAGTTCTGCAGGAACCTGCTTTTCCATCCAGGCTGACAACGTAACCCTCGACCTTAACGGGCACACCGTAACTTACGGCGCCAGCGTAAAAAAGCACCCTGTATTTGGTGTGTTGTCCGCGGACTGCTGGTTCAAGCCGATCGTCGGCAATCCGTGTGGTGGCGACCACCGGCATATCGAGATCATGAACGGCAAAATCGTGCAGGGAGCCGGCGTCGCACCCTTTTCACACGCAGTACGCATGGGTCAGGGTACGGACTTTACAGGCGTAAAGATTCACGGATTGGACATTACAATCGCGGCCGAAAACTCGATGGGAATCTATACGGAGTACCTGCCGGGCGGGAGCGACATCTACAACAACACGATTCACAACAACGTGAAAGTCGTCAGCGACCGCATGCAGTTCTGGGGCACCAGCATCAAGCTGGATAACGAGGGGAAAGCAAGGATTCCTGATCTGATCCACAATAACGTGGTTATCGGCGGACCGGAGCTCGGAATTCGCGATGATAACCCGGCGGGAACACGCATCTATGACAACGACATCAGCCAGAACGCGACTTACGCGAATGGCTTTTGCATCGACGCCGCGGGCGACAACATGTTGGTCTACCACAATCACTGCCACCCGATTCACGGCCGCGGCCTTCATGCGGACCACAGCGGGGTGCAGATTTTCGACAATGTGGTTGAAACGGTCGACAGCAACCAGATTCAGGAATACCACGGCTGCGAAATTCATGGCACCTATGGGATACAGGTCGAGAGTGACAATTTCAACCCCACCAATGTGCGCGTGTATGGCAACCATGTAATCGTACATGCTGCGCAGTGCGGCGCGGACGCTATGCGCCTGACTGATTTAAAAGGGGCCGACATTCAGATCTATAACAACACTTTCATTGCCGTGCAGGACAAGATAAATGGTGTCTACTCCACGCGCGGTGCCTATGGACTGTCAGTCGGAAATGTGGTCGGTACCCATTTGCGCTTCTATAACAATGTCGTGCGGGCCGATACCGCAATCTTTTATATGGATTGGGACAGCGGCGGAGACATCACGCTGGCTAACAACACCTTTGAAGCCGGACGACAAGGCAGTTCCACCCAGCTTGCCTACTTCGGAACCGGCGTGGCACCGTCATACGGCAATTTTTTTCTGGATGATACCTATCAGGGCTTTTCGCCGGACTCAGCGCGGTTCGGACCCTACACTGGCGACAGTTGGTATGGGGTTCTGCAGACGCTCCATATCCGCGTCACAGGCAAAAACGGCGACACCCCGAAAGGGCTGAGCGCAACTGCCTTGGATGCGGTTGATGCGGCTCCGCACAAACGCTCGGATGAAGGCGTGGGGGAAATCAGGTTCATTCTGCCGGTGCTGCGGATCGAGAACAAAAAGCCACCGGTAAGCTATCTTCCGTATCGGATCACGCTGCAGGCTCCTGGCTGCAGCAATGACACCTTCGAAGTGCCGACTCCCACGAGCGATACGCTGTCACGGCAGATGGCCTGCCACTAGTGGACGCGCCCGTATTGCTCAGCAAAAGCTGCCCACAAATGGATGGAGGCTACGCTGCGGATTCACCTGGAGAGACCAATTGCCTGATGGCAGAATGCAAGGCCCATATGCGCAAACTTCTGCACATTCAATGCCGCCGCTGGCCATCGGGGAAAAGGTACTTCGAAGCTGATGAAGCTCTATGCGGCTGGGGTCTTCCTTATTTGCCTCGCCACGGTGATTGACACTGGCTCACGCGGTGCCATTCTCGGGTTCCTGGCTTTTCTAGCGCTCATGCTCTTCCGGAGACCCAAGAATCTGAAGTATCTTCCCTTGGTTCTTGTCGCTCTGCCTCTGCTTTGGCTTGGACTGCCAAAACAGTACAAGGCCCGCTACGAGACGATTGCAACGCGCGACCAGGATGACTCCTATACCAACCGGCTGCTCTCCTGGCAGGGCGGCGTGAAGATGTTCCTGCACAATCCGATTACCGGCATCGGGCCCGATAACTACACCGACGCAAATGGGGCGAAGTACTGGCCGGGATATCCTCGGCACTGGCTGAACGCGCACTCCCTCTACTTCAAGCTGCTGGGAGAACTGGGCATCCTCGGGATTATTACTTTCTTCGTCTTTGTGTTTTCGGTGATGCGCATGAACCTGTATCTGGCCAGACTTTACCGAAAGAAAATCATGGATCCGGTCATCCAGCGGTTTCCGAGCGCCTGCAACCAATGCTACATTCTCATGCTCTTCTGCGGATACGCGTCCCATAACACTTACCGCTCCAATTGGTACACGCTTGCCGCGGTCACCGCAGCTCTGGCGCTGTTAAGACCGGCTGGCGACGACTCTGACACGGAAACCTAAGTGCCTCCGGCACAGAAACTGCCCGCTTGGGTGCCGGCAAGACACGAGCCGGATGCCGAACCTGTAACTGTTGGCTGATTTGCTGAAAAGACGAGCCGGATGCACTTTGCACCCGGCTCGAAGTTGCAGGAGTGCTACTACACTGCAACCGGTCGTCCCGGCGCAGAAACTTCAGAGATGCAGAAGCGAATCTTTCCAGAGCGTTCCCGCCGGATCTCAGTAACCCGCTCTGTGGTCCAACGCATCTGGACCTGAAAAAGCTTCTCAACCTCTTCGCGGAATCGCTTCAATTCCGCCAGAATATCGATTAATTCACCCTCAGCAACATAGCGCAGGTGTAGATGTAGGATGCCTTTTTGAATCAATTGGATCTGCCTGACGTGTAAAAATCCTTCGCGAATGCGCGCCACCGCCGCGGTAACCGCAATTCCGGTAACAAAACTGCCATCCGGAAGCGGAAAGTTATCGACTGCGCGGCCTAAAACGGTCTTTACAGATGGAAACCAGCTTCCGCAGGCGCAGGGCGTATCTTCCACAAGGACGCAATCGTCTGTATCGTAGCGGATCATCGGCATACCGCGATTCAGCAGATCCGTGATTACCAACCGGTACATGGGGCCTTCTGTAGTCTGGCCCGAATCAATGAGTTCCACGTAACAGGCCGCTGGATGAAAATGAAGGCGGTGACCTTCATCACATTGTGCGGCTACCATGCCGATGTCGCGGCTTCCATAGTGCTCCGTAACAGGACACTCGAAAGTGCGCTCGATCTTCTCGTGAATCTCCGGTGTGATTGGCTCTGCCGTCACGATAAGGCGGGAAGGTTTATGAAAAGGGCGGTTGAGAGACAGGAGGTAGTCGGCAAAAATGCCGATTGTGGCTGCGTATCCAAAGATGATGCGCGGGCGATATCGGTTCAGCTTTTCCGCAAAGCTCGCAAGTACGGCTTCGCTTAGCTGTCCGGCTCCAGCGTTGTAACGGCGCATGAGCCGCTGCTCATACAGTCTCCACTTCCAGCCCGGATTCAATGTGAGGTCTCGTTCGGCACCCCAGATTGTTAGAACGGATGTTCCCTGGTCGAAGCCGCTGTAGCGGTTCAAGTGATACTGCATCGCGGTTTTGTCGCGCAGACCCTCGACGTCTCTCCATATGGCCACAGGCGCTGAAGTTGTTCCACCAGTAGTGGCCTTCCTCAGCATGGCGTCAGGAAAAGCACGCGAGCGGAGATCGTCCCCGTTCACGCGCAGCAGGTCTCGCGTGAGAACAGGTACCGGCAAAGGCCGGCCCAGCCTCCATGCAGTGGGGTGGAAACCCTTGTCATCGAAAAGTCGCCTGTAGTACGGAGTCGTCTGGTAAGCGTGCTGCAAAATGCTCCGGAGCTTTTTCTCCTGGAATTGGCGTTGTTCGTCGCTCGAGAGTGATTCGAATCGCTCGATTTTGCGCAGCCGACGTACAAGGCCGCGGTGGCGCTCCGGCTCAAGGAGCGGAAGGATGATCGCGTTATGAATCCATGCCATATGTGGTCACGACACCTGTGCAAAGAATGGAACGCGTTCGGCCGCTGGGGTCGGTACAGGAGGATTGGCTGACAAACTGTGCGCATGCACCGTGGCGATAGGCGCAAAGCGCAGACTGGAGAGAAGTCGGTGCAGTTTGGCCTCCATAGTGCGCGTACCCCAGTGTTGACGCACATGAGAGGCAAAGCCCGAGTGGATGGCAGGCTGCAGATAGTCAATTTCCCAGGGATGAACGTACAGCGTGACAGGCTGCCACTCGCGACTATTTACCACCGAAAGACCGTGACGAATGTAGCTGTACGGCAAAAGACGAAGATACGCGCCCCCGCCGATAGGAAGATTGAAATTGCCGATGCGCCAGGTGGCGATTGGAATCTCCAGCAGGTTTGTTCCGGCCACGTAGTAAGGAAAACGCGGCGCGCGCGTATTGGCATAGGAAGCGTGCCATACCGGATGCACGCTGGAGTCATAGGCAAACCCCAGCTGCTCGAGAATGTCAAAGGCCCATTCAGTGCCGGGTGTAATCGAAAAATTCGGCGCGCGGTAGCCCACGACTGAAACCCCAGCCGCGTCCTCAATGATCTTCTTCGCTGTCCGCGTATCTTCCATGAAGACGCGCGGCGTGAGTTTGTTCACCATCCTGTGCCTGTAACTGTGGCATCCGATCTCGTGACCCCGGCTGGCAACCTCGCGAATCAGCTGCGGATACCGCTGCGCTACCCAACCGAGTACAAAGACTGTGGCCTGCGCATGATGTTCATCGAGCAGATCAAGCAGGCGATGTACGCTGCTTTCAACGCGCGAAGGCATCGCGTTCCACTGCTCGAAGTCAATCTCTCGAGACGATACTTCCGTATGGAAGTAGTCCTCGAGATCAATCGTGAACGCGTTGACGATTTGTGAAGGCGGAGTCTGCGTCTGCGCAGAAGGCGAGGCAGTTTGTATGGGACGGCGCGGCGGAAGACCCGCCTGGGGTTGCTCTGAATCCCTGTCCGTCAACGGGAAAAAGCAGCTTAGGCTGAGACACAGCGCGGCAAATGTGATTCCGGCAAATGCGCTTGTAGCTTCGCTGGACCGGAGCAGCCAAATGTTCAGGGTCGCTGCTGCGACTAGGACCACACCGGCATATCCACGATAGTTCGGCATTACACACCACTAGTTGCAACTTGGCATGAAGCACGTTCCGTGCCACGGTTAATCCAAAGAAATGATCAAAACATCCACGGTTAAAGCGAATCATGGCTTCTGAGCGAGGAATCGCCGCCGCAGTGTGCAATATTGTGCACGTTGATAGAAGCAATCTTCCATGCTGTTTTGCACAGGATTGCTCGTGTTTACCGGGCTGTAATAACCCGCAGCTCCGCGATTGACGAGCGTGGTATCAGAATCTGCACCTGATCGAGGTCCCGGTCAGGGAGGCTCAGCCGGATGAGCGGAGCGTTGAAGGTCGACCACTGGTTCGACACCATCCCCTCCACGGTATCTCCATCGAGAAATGTGGCTCTGATCCACAGGAATGACGGGATGGGAGCAGAATCGAAGAATCGCAGGCCGCACTGCGACTCGCGACCAGGCTCGGAGACAAGGGAAATGCTCTTAACGGCGTCGAATCGGATCAATCCGCTCTTCTTGCCGTCGCTCGATTCAAAATAGAAATGTTCGGCGTCAGCCTGAGGAGGATCAGGCGCAACTCCCATGGGTTTTTCGCTCAGATCAGCTTCCAGGGTGCCTCTCCAGACGGCCCCATCTAACATGTGAATCACGGTTGGATGTTTCACTACAAGTCCGTTCATTTCCGTTGTATTTGAGCTCAAGGTCGATTAGGCAGAGGCCTCGAGATTGTACATCCGAATTTTGTATAGCAACGCCTTGTAGCTGATCTGCAACCGCTCCGCAGCGATCCTTCTGTTCCACTTCGACTGGTCAAGGACTTCGAGAATCATGCGGCTCTCTGTCTGATCTTTCATGGATCGCACAACCGATTTCAATCCGCTGGCAGCGCCGGGCATGGAGTCTTCGTCCGAGGCCAGCGCGGGAGAAGCCGCTGCGTGTGGGCGAATTTTCGCCTCAAGATCCACCAGCGCCGATTCCGCGTCGCGGATGACCAGGTAACGCTTCACAAAGTTCCCCAGTTCGCGAAGATTTCCCGGCCAGTGATACAGGACCGCCGCGGCAATCAGCTCCGGAGAAAACTCGATCGGTTCAAGGCCGTGGATAACGGAGTAGCGGCGTGCAAGCTCGTTGAGGAAATAAGGAATCTCTTCGCGCCTCTCGCGCAACGGTGGAATCTTGATCACAAATGCATTCAGCCGGTAGTAAAGGTCTTCGCGGAAGCGGCGCTCGGCAATGGCCTGCTCGATGTCCACGTTGGTTGCAGCCAGAACGCGCACGTTTACCTTTGTGTTCACACGTGCGCCAAGACGAGAAAAGGTGCCGTCCTGAAGAACATGCAGCAGCTTGGCTTGCAGCTGAGGACTCATCTCCCCGATTTCGTCCAGCAGAATCGTTCCCCCGTCGCAAAGCTCGAATTTTCCCGGTTTGGACTTGATGGCCCCGGTAAAGGCGCCCGCCTCATATCCGAACAGCTCGCTCTCCAGCAAGTCCTGTGGAAGTGCGGCGCAATTCACTTTTAAGAGCTGCCGGCTTGCTCTTGGCGAATATTGATGGAGCAGTTGCGCGATAACTTCCTTGCCTACGCCGCTTTCTCCGGTAATCAGTACCGGGACATCCGCTTTGCTCAGCGTGTTTACCTGGCGCCAGATTGCCCGCATCTCAGGCGATGTTGCAAGAAAGAATTGCCCTTCGCCAATGTCTTCAATGTGGGGCTGCTGTGGGCCTTCGCTTTCCATGGCCCTCTTTGGCTTCTTGCAATACTTCTCAACTACCCTGGCGATGTCAGAAGGTAGAATTGGCTTCTGCAGAAAATCCTGCGCTCCGCCTTGCCACGCCTCCAGAGTGTGCTCCGGACTCGAGAAGCAACTCATGATGATCACGGGCGTGTCCGCAGAAAACCTGCGCAATCGCCGGAGCGTCGAAAATCCGTCCACACCCGGCATTTCCGAGTCCATCAGAATCATGTCAAAGGGCGGCGTTTTCGACTGTATCTTTTTCAGACACTCCTGACCGCTATTCACAACCTGCGCTTTAAACTTCGACTGGGGTAGCAAGCCCGCAATGTAACGCGCTACGGCAGGCTCATCATCAACAACCAAAACATGGTACATCGGCAGATTCATCGAGGATTCCTCAAAAGTGCAGCAGAATGAATATTTCGGAGGAGTCACAGTGGCGTGCCAATACAGGCACTACCGAAAGAAAGTGAATCGACAACGCTGTAGCGTATTTCTTCTTGTAGATCGCGAATGAGAGACAGCAGAGGAGGCTGGAATTCTATCGAACGTTGGCTAGCTTCTCGAAACGCTCCGCAGACGTGTTCTCCAAAAAACTCGGTACGCGCTCTACTGTAGCTCCGGGTATTGCGGTCGTCAACACAAAAAACCGCCTTCTTCCATCAAAAAAGAGTGTGCTCTTTCATGGACTTTTGCTTAGAGCTATCGCGCCCGCTCATTTCTTAATCGTGTGCTTTCACTAGATGCATCCGTGCCGGATTTGTTTGCCTTTTCGCAGGCCCTCAGGAAGGGTTGAAACTATGCGCCCTTCCTGATACCGACACACTTGGCGGATTGCCGCCATTGCCCGCGGCAAGCGGCACACAGCACCACAAAAGAGAACAAAGAGACCGAAATTGTGTGAAAAAGATTTCCCACTCTGACGACGGCGGATAAGCATTCCGGCAATCACCGCTTGGCTTATGGAATTCCACCCTGGAATGACCGATCAACAATAACTCGCTAATCTATTACCAATTTTCAGTTTAGTAACCATGCCTATCCAGGCACTTGCCAAATCGAAATTTAGAAAATTTTCAGTAAATACAATGGCCCAGGCCATGGATTCATTCTGATATTCACTCAACAATCCATCCGCGAAGCCCTCGCTACGGTCAATGCACCTGGTTCTTGCCGACAAGCTTATATCAAAGGACACATAATTATGGTTACTTTTGAGGACAAGACGTAACCGTATGAGTATTCCTCAGCGATTGGTACACGACGTGCACACCCAGCAGCGAATACCCACAGCGGATATTTCCGATGCAGACTACACCTACAGGATCGCTTCTTTTGGGAGAATCGCTCGCGATGCAGGCGGTGCGCGAGCAGATCAGAAGCGCAGCGGCGACAGACGCGCCTGTCCTGATCACAGGTGAAAGTGGAACAGGGAAGGACCTGGCTGCACGAACGCTGCATGAGCTTAGCCAGCGCAACCGCCACAACATGGTCAAGGTGAATTGTCCGGCGATTCCTTCCCAGCTGTTTGAAAGCGAACTCTTTGGCTACGAGTCAGGAGCATTTACCGGCGCCCGGATTGCAAAACCCGGCAAGTTTGAGATGGCCTCCCGTGGAACTCTGTTTCTGGATGAGATCGGCGAGCTGGATATGGCGCTGCAGGCAAAGCTGCTGCGCGTCCTGCAGGACTTTAAAGTAGTGCGTCTGGGTTCAGTGGAAGAGCGGTCCGTCGATGTCCGTCTGATCTGCGGCACCAATCGCAATCTTGAGACTGAAGTTGAGGGCGGAAGGTTCCGTTCCGATTTGTTTTACCGGATCAACGTGCTCAATATCAAAATGCCGGCGCTGCGCGCGCGCATCGGTGATGTCCCGATCCTCATGGAACACTTCATCGGGCTATACAGCGACCAATTCGGCCAGAGGCCGAAGCCGATGAGCAGCTCAGCCATGCAGATTCTTGAAAAGTATTCATGGCCGGGCAACCTGCGCGAGCTGGAAAACCTGGCCAAGCGCTATGTCGTGCTCGGGGGAGAAGAACATATCCTCTCTTCTCTTCGTGAACCGGGCGCCTCAGACGTATTTCCCTTGGAGCCCGCCGATATCAATACACCCCTCCGCATTCAAACAAAACGGGCTGTACAGACCCTCGAGCGCCGCATCATCTTTGATGTTCTTCGCGCGCACAAGTGGAACCGGAGAAGCACCGCACGGTCGCTCGATATCAGCTATCGCGCCCTGCTCTACAAGATCAAAGAGGCAGGACTTCCTTCGATACGCAACACCCGAGGACCTGCAAAACACCCCCAATCCAATAACCATGAAGGGATCTGCCAGTGACTACCAGGACAAATTACGCGACTTTTCCGTTGCAGCTAGGTGTGTTGATTCTGTTTGCGGGGACCTTGGCCGCGTACGGGCAGGCCAAGCAGAATGCGCCAGAGACCTCGTATCAGAATGATCCGCCTGCGGCCGTGGATCCAAGCGTGCCTGCAGACACACAGTCTTCGCTTCCAGTAACAGCCGTTTCAAGAGAGTACAGAATCGGCATCAACGACGTACTGACCGTGAACGTGTGGCACGAGCCGGATCTGTCCCGCAACCTCATCGTCCGCCCGGACGGGAAGATATCTCTTCCTCTGGTGGGCGATGTGCGCGCCGCGGGTAAGACCCCTCCTGAACTGGAAGCGGAACTTGCGTCAGACCTGGCAAAGTACATCAAAGACCCGGAATTGACCGTAATTGTCGACCAGATACGCAGCCGCATGATCAATGTCATCGGTGAGGTCATGCACCCCGGCACCTATGCGCTCACGCAGCAGATGGGGGTGCTTGACGCCATTGCCGAGGCTGGTGGACTGCGGGACTTCGCAAAGAAAAACAAGATCTATGTTCTTCGCGAAACTTCCGCAGGCGTGCGCGAGCGCATGAAGTACAACTACAACGATGTGGTGGCTGCCAAGCATGATGCCCATGACATCATGCTGCAAGCAAAAGATACAGTGGTGGTTCCATGAACTATCTTCGCCATTCTCTGATTGGCAAAGTGCATCGGCTGCGAGCCGCCCTTCTGCCGGTAATCGCAGTGGGCATCGCCGCACCTTGCCTTTACGGTCAGGTATCGCCGGTTAATGATTCACAAACCAGCGTGCTGAGCAATCTGGATCAATCGACGATGTACCCGATTCAGACTGAGATGGCGGAGACATCAAACCTAAACCGGCTGAATGAGAACGCCGATACGTCAAGATACACCGACAACCCTTTCAGACACGGACCGTTCTACTTTTCAGTTGAAGCGTTGGGCGTCTGGACCACAAATCTCCAAAACGCATACAGCAACGAGCCTTACTCAAGCGGCGAATACTTCCGGCTTGGGGCTCCTGTGGGCTTACACCTTACTAACGAACGGACCGATTTCAACGGCTTCTTCCGGGTGGATTCAAGCATGTATCCCGGATATAACAACCTGACTCATACATCTGAAGTTTATTCCCATCAGCTCGTCCACCAGTTCTCGGACATAACGACATCATCGTGGTCACTGGCAGGTGGACATATTGAGACCCTCGGACAGTATCTTTCTCCGGTAGTAACAGTGGGATCTGCGGGTGTGGTTGCACCGCAGCAAACAAGCGGGCTGCAATCCACAGATGATGCAGCTACCACGTATACCCTCGCACACCAGATGAGCGAACGCGATACGCTCACCGCGTCCGGCACTGCCGGATGGCTGGATCAGCCGGTTGTCAATGCATCCGGGGCGCGGCTTACGACGTACCGGGAGATCACTGGCGGCGGAGCGGCGCAATGGCAGCATGCGCTTAACACCCGCGAAACAGTCGGCGCGGAAGTGACGAATGTCTATGTACATGGACTTACGCCGACTGGGGATAGCAACTTTACAGCAGCCAAGTTTACCTTCAGCCAGACACTGACACCCCACAGTTTCGTCTCCGGAGGCGTTGGACCGCTTTATGCTCACTCTGCAGTTACAGGAACAACGACGCAGAGCTACGTTAGTTATGCTGCCAATGTCGACTATACCAACCAGACGAGATTTGGACGCATAAGCGGTGGTTATTCACGTCTGTATGCGGTTGGCTATCTTGCGCCGGCAAGCGTTGGCAACTATCTATATCTGAATTTTGATCGCCCGCTCAGCCCGATGTTCCATCTGACCGCCGATACGTTATATCTCCGCACTGCGCTACCGGAACAGCAGACATCCGGAGTCTATTCGCAGGTCGGCTTCACAACGCGGCTGGACGTACACCTGACCCGATACCTCGAATATCAGATTGAGGGCGATGTGTTCAATCAGGACGCGACCAGCCTATTACCGGGATACAGCTACGACAACGTTGCTACAGGGTTTACATTTTACTTCGGAAATATAGAGACAGCGGAAGGAGTTCAACCATGACACGCAAGCCCCCTTCAACCCCGCAGGAATTTATTGAATTTCTTCTGCGTCGAAAGAAGTGGATCATTTTGTCGATGCTCATCGTTCCGCCGCTGGTATTTCTAGTGGGCAATCTCTGGCCCAAGAAATACCAGTCCGAGACGATGATCCTGGTCGATCCGCAGAAGGTCTCTGCGGAGTATGTGAAGGCCACGGTGCCGGGTGACGTTACTGACCGCCTGCAGACAATCAGCGATGAAGTCCTGAGTCGCACCGGGCTCCTGACGATAGCAAATGAAGACCATCTTTACCAGACAGAGCGCGAGAAATACGGCGACGATAGCGCCGTAGCAGCAATTCATAAAGATATAACGGTCGACATCATTCGGGGGGCAACCGACAGAAGCCCCATCGACGGATTCAAGATTTCTTATATTGCATCGAACCCTCAGCTCGCGCAGAAGGTGACGCAACAGATCGCAGACCTTTTTATTGAGGCGAACGTCAAGCAACGCGACCAGGACGCCGAAGGTACCGAACTGTTTATCGAAAATCAGCTACTGAAGGCGCGCGCACAACTGGCACAGCAGGACCAGAAGATTCGTGCATTCAAAGCGGCGCACCTCGGCGAGTTGCCCGAGCAGGAGACCGCAAACCTGGCGATGATCGGCGAATACCAGAATATGGCCCAGGAAAACAACGAAGCCATCGATCGTGCGAACCAGCAAAGGGTCTATCTGGAGTCGATGCTGAACGTAAATGGCAATCATAAGCTGCCTGCCCCTGTCGCGGCGCCGACGCCGCTTCAACTCCAGTTGCAGAAGGATGAGGACCAGCTTACTGCGGACCTTCAGTTATATACGGATCAATATCCCGATGTGATCCGCCTGCGAGACCAAATTGCGACTCTCAAGGCTGAAATCAAACGCCAGCCGGCAAACACCGCACACGCCATTACCACGGCAACAGGAGGGCCGAACTTAGGTGAACAGCTTGAAAGCCAGTTGAAAGCTACCAATGAGGAGATTCAATCGCGGACCGCGCGGCAGCAGCAACTGGAGAATAAGGTCAGCGCCCTTCAAGGGCAAGTGCAGAGCTTGCCCGCAGTGCAACAGGAATATGAATCTCTGAGTCGCGACTACACAGAGATGCAACAGAACTATCAATCGCTGCTGCAGAAGCAGCAGGCGTCTGCAATGGCAGCTCAGCTTGAGCTGCATAACGATAGTGAACATTTCCGGGTGATCGATCCCGCCAACCTTCCAATCGTTCCCGTGTCGCCGAATTTAAGCATCGTGTATGCAGGAGGCTTGCTCGGGGGACTCATCGTTGGTCTGTGCGTGGCATTTTTCGAAGAGATGCGAGACCCGACGATTCACAATGCGGATGAAGCTGAGATGTATCTAAGCGTACCGCTCATCGCGGCACTGCCCGCCATGCATCTCGATCAGGCATTGCCCGCAGGAGGCAGTACTACCTGACAAGATGTCGATAGGACATAACCATAAAAAGTCCTTAGTAGAAAGAAATCGAAGCACGTAAACAAACGATCCTCAAGATAAAGAAGGGACAAATGGAATCCACAATTCACACAGCGTCACCGTCGCCTACGAGGTCTGAAGTGCTCTCACACTCCGGTTCGAAACCGGTGTCACCCTGGTCTGAACCGGACACAAATCTGAAAGCCGCATACGGCAATGGGACGAAGGAGCTTAAGCTTCACGAAACAGAGAGCGGATGCATCCCGATTCCCGTAAAGCGCCTCGATACCTCGAAGATCAAGAGCGAAGTCATCATGGCGCAGCGTTTGAGCCGCCGGGAGCAGCAGAACCTCCACTTCATCATTCAGCGGTATCGGTTGCTGTGTAATCGCATGGTAGAGGTGGCCAAGAACCTTGACAGCCAGGTCTTTCTCATCACTAGCGCTCTCGCAGAGGAAGGAAAAACCCTGGTCACAGCCAATCTCGCCTTTGCCCTGAGCGGAATTGAAAATAAGCGGACGCTGCTGATTGATCTGGACCTGCGTCGCTATTCCATGCACGCCCTTCTCGGGCTTTCAGATACGGATGGCGACGAACACTTCCTGCAGGCCGAGGATTGGCATGACTCGCTGTGGTCGATTCGACCTGGCTTGGATGCGCTTCTGGCCACGAGCCCAGTCGATCGCCCCGACGAGTTGTTGTACCGCTCAGCCATGGTGGATCTTCTGAGCGCCGCGAGACGGGAGTATGACTATATTCTTATCGACTCTGCGCCATTGCTTCTGGCCGCGGACACACATGCAATGCTTCCGATCATTGACCAGGCGATGCTGGTGGTGCGCGCCGATCATACGCCGATTGCGTGCTCTCAGGATGCACTCAAAATTCTTGGAGACAAAGCCGTGGGCTGCATTCTGAACGATGTGAAGCGGCTCAAGTATGAGGACTACTACAACGGCTACTATGGTGCCGATAAGAAGTTATGATTCGGTTTTCAAATTTATATCTACCCTCGAGGCTGTTCGTCATCGTCGCATTGGATGGACTAATGATGGCTGCCTCGGTATTTCTCTCCTTACATGGCCTCCCCATGCCGCGCATGGTGCTCGCTTCCCTCTCGGCAGCCGCCGTGTTCGTGGCTTGTTTCTACATCTTTGACCTGTACGACCTTGACGCCACCCGAAAGACATGGGACTTGCTACGCCGCAGTTTGCGAGCGCTTGCAATCGGGCTTCTGCTGCTGATTCCACTGTGGACGTCCTTGCTTGTTACGCGACCGAGTTACAGAATCCTGGAAATGAATCTGATTCTGTTTCTCGCTGTCTTATGCGTTTACCGCACAGCGACTGAGTGGTTACATAACTGGATATTTCCAGGAGAAAAACTGTTGCTTGTGGGCAGCGACCCCAGCATTCACCTGCTGGCCGAAGCATTGAAGGAGCATCTATCGCTGCCGCTAAAGCTCAGTGCTATTGTTCCGGAACGGGCAACGGATCGTAACGGCGAACAGTCTTTCGCCATGTGCGAAGACATAACAAAAGTTCCTGATGTTACCAGGACCTTCCACCCAAATCGCGTGGCGATCGCAGGAATCCTTGACCCAAAGACGATGCTGGCTGATGAACTGCTCGACCTTCGCCGCCAGGGGGTGCATATCCATGACGCCTCCTCTCTTTATGCAACGATTACCGGACGCATTCCGGTCGCCCTTTTGGATATTCGACGGCTGGTGTTCGGCAAGGGCCTTGCGCCTTCGCGCGCTTCATCGGTCGTCCATCATGCCTTCGGATGCATCTTTTCCGTCTTCGCTCTCGTCCTCACCGCGCCGGCGATGCTTCTGATTGCGCTCTGCATTAAGCTGGATTCGCGTGGGCCTGTCTTTTACAAGCAGGAGCGTGTCGGGCTCAACGGAAAACACTTCTGGGTATACAAGTTCCGCTCCATGCGCCAGGACGCTGAGGCTGCTAGCGGACCAACCTGGACGACCAATGCAGATTCGCGAATTACGCGGGTCGGTAAAATCCTCAGGACTCTGCGTCTCGACGAGCTGCCGCAGTTCTTCAATATCCTTCGCGGGGAAATGAGCCTTGTGGGCCCACGCCCCGAACGGCCTCACTTTGTCTCCATGCTGAAGGATCAGATTCCCTTCTATCACCTCCGGCACAGCATCCGTCCGGGCATCACAGGCTGGGCGCAGGTTTCTGCAGGATACGGGGCCACGGTCGAAGAATCTCAAATAAAGCTGGAGTATGACCTCTTCTATCTATTGAATCGGTCTTTGCTGCTCGATGCCTTGATCGTAGTCAAGACGATGAAGATCATGCTCTGCGGAAAAGGGGCGCGCTGAAGTGTTGCACGCCGTGTTAGTACCCCTTGGTGTCGTCTTTGTGCTGTTTGTATTTTGCGCGTCGTTGTATGTGACCGGCTTTGCCGTTCTTGGCTTGAGGAAAGCGCCGCGCAAATTCTGCCGAACAGCCAACACTCGGTTTCTGGTGCTCGTGCCGGCACATAATGAAGGCAATGGAATCGTAGCGACACTCCGCAGCCTGCGGCAGGCTAACTATCCACGCGAGCTGATGCGCATGGCGGTGATCGCGGATAATTGCAGCGACAATACCGCAGAGGTGGCGCGCGTCTGCGGCTTTGAAGTATGGATTCGTAATGATCCCGAGAATCACGGCAAGGGACAGGCGCTCAGCTGGGCATTTGACAAAGCGGCGCTGGCCTTTGATCTGGCCGCAGTGATTGATGCGGACACAGAAGTTAGCCCGGACTTTTTTGCCGCCATGGACTCCGCATACGCCGAGCAATTGCGAAAGGGGCGTTCCTGCGTTGCACTACAGGGCAGATACCTTTTTGAGCAAAGTGGCCAGTCCGCGACATGGTTCGAGCAGTTCACCATCGCCTCCAAGGCAGCGGAGAACTCTTTCTCATACCGGCCGCGTTCCGGACTGGACCTCACAAACCTGATACAGGGAAACGGCTTTTGTATCAGCCACAGCGCACTCGAACAGGTCCCCTTTACCGCTACTTCGGTCGTAGAAGACAGTGAGTATGCAGTCACTCTTGCACTCAATGGAATCCAGGTGGTGTATGTTGACGACGCACAAGTGATCTCGCGAATCAC
>JASHUR010000315.1 GCA_030039895.1 Acidobacteriaceae bacterium
GTACGCCTTCGAGCGCCAGCAGCGATCGTAGCGTCGCCTCAATGTCTGCCGCCTCGTTCTTTGCCGGAAGAATCACCGCGACCTGCGTAGGCTCCATACGCGGCTCACCGTATTTCCCATCCAACACATCGGGAATCTCAGGCAGTTTTTTTAGCGCCACTGCTGTACTTACAACCCACATTAGTGCGACCGCCCAAGCGGTTATTCCCAGAACTGTCAACATCAATCGAGCGCCTGCACCATACCGCGTCCCAGCAGCGCTTCGACCTTCTCGATCAGCGCGCGGTCGGCGGCAATCTTCATCTCCGCCGGCTCGAGCACCACACAGAACTCGCCCGCCTGCTCGAGATTCAGCATCAGCTTCGCCGTTCCCGGAGCGGCCTCCATCATCTCCTTCAGCTCCGTCAGCGATGCCTCGCTCACGCGCTCCAGCGGCACGCGAATCCGTACATTCTGGGGCAGCCGCACTTTCACATCTTCAAGCGGGACGATGGATGACACGGTAAGTTTCGGCGCTGCATCCTCTTCAGCCCGTAACTGCCCGCGCACCAGCACTGGAACCTCAATCTTCAAACTCTCCGCCAACCGCTCATAATCCTTCGGGAAGCAGATAAGGTCGATTTTTCCAACTGTGTCTTCGAGAGACGCCTGAGCATACAGCTCACCCGACCGCTTTGACTTCGCCACTTTTAATCCCGCAATCACACCCGCAATCGCAATTTCATTCTCAGGAGCAGCCTGCCCCCGCCGTCCCGTTGAAGGCGCTGGCTTCATCTCCAGAGCCGTTGCCGTGTCCACCACGCCCGGCAGGTTCCGTAGCTTCTCCGCATACTTGTCGAGCGGATGCCCGGACACGAAGAACCCCAGAACCTCTTTCTCCGACTGCAATCGCAGATTCTCATCCCAGTCTGGAATGTTGGGCAACTCATCCGCCTTCGACGAAGCCGGATGATCGTCAAAGATGCCGAAGAGCCCCGCCTGCCCTGCTGCCTGGTCGCGCTGCGCCTTCTGCGCCCGCTCCATCGCTTTGTCCACCGACGCCAGCAACTGCGACCGTCGCCCGAACGAATCGAGTGCACCGGCCTTGATCAGCGATTCCAGCACGCGCTTGTTCATCAGCCGCAGGTCGACCTTCTCGCAGAACTCCCAGAATGACGTGAAGCTCCTGTTCTCCGCTGCCAGATCTGTGCGAGCCGCCAGAATCGAGTCGATCGCGTTGCGGCCCACGTTCTTGATCGCCGTCAGGCCGAATCGAATTGCCCTGCCGTGCGGCGTGAAATCAGCATCGCTGAACAGCACATCAGGACGCTCAACCGGAATCCCCAGTTCCCTGCACTCCTTGATGTACTTCACCACGTTCTCAGGTTTTGAAATCTCCGACGTCAGCAACGCTGCCATAAATTCCACTGGGTAGTGGGTCTTGAGGTAAGCCGTTTGGTACGCCAGCAACGCATACGCCGCAGAGTGTGACTTGTTGAAGCCGTAGCCGGCAAACTGCTCCATCAGGTCGAAGATGCGAACCACTTTGTCCTTCGGGAATCCGCGCTCTACCGCGCCAGTCACAAACCGGTCGCGCTGCTTCGCCATCTCCGCCGGATCTTTCTTGCCCATTGCGCGACGGAGCAGATCCGCTTCGCCCAGCGAGTAGCCCGCCAGCACGTTCGCAATCTGCATCACCTGTTCCTGATACACAATTACGCCCAGCGTCTCCTTGAGCAGCGCCTCCAGCGGAGGCAGCTCGTACTCAACTTTCTTGCGGCCCCACTTGCGCTCGATGAAGTCGTCGATCATGCCGCCCTGGATCGGCCCCGGCCGGTACAGCGCGTTCAGCGCTGTCAGGTCTTCCACTGTTGTCGGCCTATATCGCCGCAAAACATCACGCATCCCGCCAGACTCAAACTGAAATACGCCCGACGTCAGCGCGCGGTGGAATATCTGCTCATATGTTTCCTGATCATCCAGAGGAACCAGCGACATGTCCAGCTCTTCGCCACGATTCTTCCTGATCAGCTTCAGGCAGTCATCGATCACGGTCAGCGTCGTCAGGCCCAGAAAGTCCATCTTGAGCAGGCCCATTTTTTCGACCGCTTTCATGTCGTAGGCGGTCACGATTTCGTCGTTCTTGCTGCGCGCCACGGGAACCAGATCGGTGAGCGGACGCGGCGCGATGACCACGCCGGCCGCGTGCACACCCGCGCCGCGGACGAGGCCTTCCAGCCTCCTTGCCGTGTCAATCAGCTCGCGAACCTGTGCGTTGCCCTCGTACGCCTCCTCCAGCTGCGGAGAGTCCTTGAGCGCCTGCTCAATCGTCACGCCAATCGTCGTCGGAACCAGCTTTGCAATCCGATCCACATCGCCGTACGGCATGTCCAGCGCTCGGCCCACATCCTTGATCGCCGCCTTGGCCGCCATTGTATTGAAGGTGATGATCTGGGCCACCTGCTCACGCCCGTACTTGCGAGTGACGTACTCAATCACCTCGCCGCGACGGTTCATGTCAAAGTCAATATCGATGTCCGGCATCGACACGCGCTCGGGATTCAGGAACCGCTCAAACAGCAGGGCATTCTGCAGCGGATCAATGTCCGTTATTTCCATCACGTAGCTCACCAGCGATCCCGCCGCCGAGCCGCGTCCCGGTCCCACCGGAATTTCATGCTCCCGTGCATAGCGAATGAAGTCCCACACAATCAGGAAGTACCCCGGGAACTTCATCTGCTTAATGATGTCGATCTCGCGCTCCAGCCGCGCCTCATACTCGCTTACTGGATTTCGCAGCAGTCCGCGCTCCTGCAGATGCCGGATTGAAGAGTCCAGCCGCTTCTTGAAGCCCTTGCGGCAAATCATCTCAAAGTAGCTGTCGATCGTGTGTCCCTCCGGCACCGCAAACTCCGGAAAAGGGTTCTCGACCTTGTTCAGCTTCAGCGAGCACCGCTCCGCAAACTGCATCGTGCGGCTTACCACCTCCGGAGCATGCGCAAACAGCTTCTCCATTTCTGCCGCAGACTTCACGTAAAACTGATCGGAGTCAAACTTGAACCGCTTCGGATCATGGATCGACCCTGCCGTCTGCACGCATAACAACACCTCATGCGCGTGCGAATCGTCCTCGCACAGGTAGTGGCTGTCGTTCGTCGCTACCAGTGGAATTTCTAACTCCTTCTCCAGCCTGAACAGATCTCCATGTATCTTCTTTTCTAGCTCGAGGCCCTGATCTTGAATTTCGAGGAAGAAGTTTCCGCGCCCGAAGATGTCCTGATACTGTCCCGCCGTCTGCCTTGCTGCCTCATAGCGCCCGGCCATCAGGTGCTCGCATAGCTCACCCGCCAGACAGCCGGAAAACCCGATCAGCCCTTCGGCATGTTCGGCCAGATATTTCTTGCTTACCCTCGGCTTGCGGTAGAACCCATGCAGCGAAGCTTCCGAGGTGATCCGCACCAGGTTGCGGTATCCCTCTTCGTTCTCCGCCAGCACCAGCAGGTGATTGTAGTCGTCGCCCTGCGGGTCGGCACGATGATCCTCTCTCTTGCAGATGTACAACTCGCAGCCAAGAATCGGCTTGATGCCTTTTTTCTTCGCTGCCTCAAAAAAATGCACTGCGCCATAAATGTTGCCGTGGTCGGTGATGGCAACAGCCTTCTGGCCGATGCTGGACACGCGGTCCACCAGCTTTTCCACGTCGCAGGCGCCGTCCAGCAGGGAGTAATCAGTATGCAGATGAAGGTGGGTAAATTCAGCCATGACGATGGTTCAATTCTAGTCTCGCTGTCAGGCTGCAAATGCATGTTCGCGTGGAAAAGCCGGGACAAAACTCGGAAGCAGCTTCGTAGCGGTCTCTAACTGTCTTTGGTGTACAGCATGTCCCGGATGGCCTTGCGGCGCGCAGAATCCTGCTCGGCGTTGCCGCTGCTCAAGCTCTTCGGGGCATCTTCGGCATCGGGCTCGCTGCACGCCGGACAGCGGTTCGCAAATCCCGGCTTATCCGGCAGCAGTTCAAACTCCTCGGAACAAATCACGCAGACTTTCATAGGAAAAGGCATTGCAATCACTCCATTCAAGAAATCATCAGGTGTTCCATCTAGCAGCATCCCGCTGCCGCTACCTGGTCCAGCGTGTATGCCCGAACTGCGAGCCCCTATGCCATCAGCTTATGCAGGTACTCGTAGCTCCCCCGGATGCTCTTAAATGGATGCCCGTAGGTGTCATCCTGCTCCACAAAATAGTGCTCCATTTCCAGCTGCTCCGCCGCTGCCAGAATCGGCTTCCAGTCAATTGAGCCTTTGCCAACCGGGACGAAGTGTGCCGATGATGGCCCCATGTCATACGAAATAGGAAAGCCCGGCTTGCGGTCTTTCAGGTGCAGCATCCGTATGCGCCTGCCCATCCTCTTCATCATGGTCAGCGGATCTTGCCCAGCCTGCACCGCCCAATAGCAGTCCAGCTCAAAGAACACGAGCTTCGGATCTGTTTCCTCCACGAGCACTTCATATCCAGTGTTGCCTCCGCCATAGTTGGCGAATTCGTAGTCGTGATTGTGGAATGCAAACCGCAATCCAATATCCTGCGCCCGCTTGCCGAATTCGTTAAACTGCTTTGCAGCCGCGTGAAATCCCTCCAGCGTCCACATCGCATGCGGAATCATCGGGCACACCACCCACTGCAGCCCCAGTTGGCTCGCATATGGCAGTTGATTGATCAATGTATTGAAGTCAAAGTGCCCGCTCGGCGCGCGCAGTCCTGCCTGTTGAATCATGTACAGCAGTTGGGCCGCCGGATACACATAACTCCCGCCGTACGTCTCCACTTCCTCGTACCCGATCTTTCTGATCTTGGCGAGCGTCTCCGGCAGGTCCTGTTCCGCTACCTGCCGCACCGTGTAAAGCTGGACGCCCAGTGGAACGCGCGATGCCGCCCAAACCGCGCTGTTGCGAAAAGCCAGAATGGGCAGCAGTGCCGCCGAAGACTTCAGAAAATCTCTGCGGGAAGTCATATCGAAACCA
This sequence comes from Acidobacteriaceae bacterium, assembly GCA_030039895.1. Lineage (GTDB taxonomy): Bacteria > Acidobacteriota > Terriglobia > Terriglobales > Acidobacteriaceae > Silvibacterium. The sequence continues at coordinate 5,001 of JASHUR010000315.1, forward strand.
TCTTACGCAATCGATTCGCTCGTTGTCGCACCCGCATGCACCATGTCTCCGATAGCCTGTGCTGTTCGCCTCATCTCTGCATCGCTCGTCAGACAGTCCGGACACAGCCGCAGCCACTCCCCACGCGCATCACAATCCATTCCCTCGTCGGCCAGCCGATTCACCACCTCGCGCGGGTTCTTTATCCGCACCGCGAGAAATGCGCCATGCCGCGGGTCGCCGCCTGTTACATCCTTTATGCCAGCATCGGCAAGATAACCGCGCAGAGCTTGCAGTTGCCGTAGCCCATACTCCCGCAGCCGCGGCACTCCCATCGCGAGAGTGAACTCCTGCCCGCTGCGCGCCTGGTACCAGGTCAGTACGGGCGGAGTGCCCTCCAGAAACGCGTCTCCGCCTGCTTTCAACCTGATGGCCTCGTCCCGTTCAAAGGCCATCGGCTCGGCCTTGGCAAACCATCCCGTGTCCAGCGGGCGCAACCCGCTTTCGAGCGCTGTCCGCGAGACATATAAATATCCCGCTCCCGGTCCGCCACGCAGGTATTTGTAACTGCCACCGGTCATGAAATCAGCGCCCATCGACCGCACATCCACCGGAATCACGCCGACCGCATGGTACGCATCCACGAGTAGCCGCGCTCCGTGCGCGTGGCACGCTTCAGCCAGCCGTTCCAGTCCGTGGACTACCTGCGAGGTCTGATACATCACCTGCGAAACTACTACCAGGTCCGTACCGCGCTCGGCCTCTGCAATCAACGCCTCCACGTCAAACTCGCGCTGCGCGTCCGGCTCGACCCAGCGCACTTCGGCCCTGCCCAGCGCAGCATATTGCTTCAAAATCACATCGGTTGAGTCGAACTCACCGCGCGTCGCTACCACGCGCGGTCTGTGGCCCAGCGCGTTCAGCACCGCCCGCAGCCCCTGTCCAGCCGCTGTTTTCGGAACCACGCAGTCCGGCCGCTCCGCTCCGATCAGCCGCGCAATCCTCCGGCGAAAGGCCTCTCGCTCGGCCAGCCAGTCATCCCAGGCCTCACCCATCTTGCTGTACCAAAGCGATGTGGCGTCGGTTACGTCCTCTGCCATCGCATCCAGCGGACGCCCCAGCGAGTGGTTCGCCAGGTACACACGGTCCGTCGCCAGCACTCGCGTGAACAGAGGCGCAATGTGCCTTGCAATCGCCTCTTCGCTCAACGGCCCCGCTCCCATCGCCGCCACTGCCGCTTGAATTTTCTCCGCTGTACTCACCGCTGCTTCAACCCCGTCCGGACCGCCAGCAACTCCGGAAAGAACTCCAATTCCAGCGCTTGCCGCAAGAATCCTACGCCCGACGAACCGCCCGTCCCCGGCCGGAACCCGATGATTCGTTCCACCGTTTTCATGTGCCGGAAGCGCCACAACTGGAAGTACTCCTCCACATCCACCAGCTTCTCGCACATCTCATATGCGTCCCAGTGCTTCCGCGGACTCTCGTAGATACCTCGAAACACCTCTACCAGCGCTGCATTCTTCTCGTGCGGCCGGCTCCAGTCCCGCTCTATGCACTCTTTTGGGACTGCCAAGCCGCGGCGCGCCAGGTGGCGCAGGAACTCGTCGTACAGGCTCGGAGCGTCCAGCGCGCTCATCAGGTCCGCGTGGATCGCTACGTCGCTCGCAAACACTTTCAGCGCGTCCCGGTTTTTGTTTCCCAGCAAAAACTCCAGCTTACGATACTGGTACGACTGAAACCCGGATGCGTGCCCGAGCACCCCGCGGAACTCCATATACTCCGACGGCGTCAGGGTTTCCAGCACCGCCCACTGGTCGAAAAGCTGCATCTGGATCAGCTTCGCCCGCGACAGAATCTTGAAGCACGGATCAAGCTGGTCCTGCTGCACAAACCGTATCGCCGCCGTCAGCTCGTGGATCAGCTGCTTCATCCACAGCTCCGACACCTGGTGCTGAATAATGAACAGCATCTCGTCGTGGTGCTCGGGACGCGACAACGGACGCTGCTGCGCCAGAAGTTCGGGCAGGCACAAATACCCGGCGTAACTCATCCGGTGCGAAAAATCCGTCACAATGCCCGGCTCCAGCGGGCGCTCATTCTTCTCCATAACCTCTCCGGCCGGTTTTTACCGTTGCGCAAAAAAGATGCCCGGCGGTAAAGGCCAACTCAGCCGCCAGGCACAGGGAGGCATACTTCCCTCAGCAAAACTTATCAGCTTGAGGCCCGTAGCATGCTATTGTCAACCATAAAATCAGACCCTGGCTTGCTTTACATACTGCATGACGACACAAAGTAAATGTCATCCATCGCTTCCCTCGTTCATCTTGCAGCAAAAAGGGAGAGCTTCCTAAGCCCTCCCTCACGGTCTCTTACTCCAACTCGAATTCCTACTTCACTACTGTCTGAAACAACGGCGAGTGCAGGAGTGCTGAGAACTGGCTATCGGAGCTTGAGTAACTCACATCAAGATCTCCTGCGCTCGAATCGATCGTCGTCGAATCAATCGCCTGCTTCTCAACCGGCGTGCCGCTTATCTTCTCGTACATCGCCGCGGCATTCAGTAGTGAGGACAGCGTCGCCGCCGTGAACGTATCCGGCGTCTGCACCTGCAGCGCAAACTTCACCCCATTCTGGAAGTCCATGGTGTAAGTCGAGCCAAGCAAACGTTTTCTGATCTGTTCGTAATCCGCAAGCTGCGCCGCCTGCCCCAGTAGCCCGCGCATCATAAACTGCGTCCCCTGCTGATCCAGAATGCTCCACAAGGCCTGGGAATCCACCTGGCTCATCTCGCTCAACATCGTCTGGTTGGTCAGGAAGTTCGGCGCCAGCCCATCGCGTGCATCCAAGGCCGGCTTCAGCGCGTCAGTCGAACCGAACACCATCGTCGTCGGGTTTAGAAACACCACCACCATCCCGCTCTTGCCCATCGGGTACAGGGCATTCGCTCGGATCATCTTCGGCTTAATCTTCTCTTTCTTGAAGTTCGCCAGAATATCCGGCAACGAGAACTCCCCTTGAGCAATCCCCACTGTGCGCACGCCGCTTTGGCCATTCACACGAAACGCCGCAAACGCGAGCTCGTCCACATCATTGTTTTCGTTAAACCCGGACTGCTGGAGCGCGACTTCCAGCTGCTTCAGCTCCGGCGGCAGAATCCGCGCCTTCAGGTCCATCGCCGCCGGTGAGTTCTGCATCGCATGGTAGTCCACCACAATGATCTGCTGCACATTGCTAGGAATCGCCGTTCGCGCATCCGTGTCGAGCTGCGCTGCATGCGCTGCACCAGCAAATATGACTGCCAGCACCGCCGCCAGTCCCGCCGTCCACCTGTTCACCTTCACCTTTGTTTCTTCCTCCGGCCAGCGCTTCACACGCCGTACCTCGTCATCGTATCGCTGCACACTGCTTACTCAAAGTCTCGCAAGACCGTGTATTCGTTTAGACGTTTCGTCTCGCGTCATGTTGCGATCGCAGCCTGCGCACCCGGCCAACGCATGGGCCGCTTGAGCCGCCGTTCCAGGATCTTCTCCTCTGGATCAAACTCATGGAAATGACGCAGCCAGTCACTTTCCCGCTCAGCTGCCTCTTCAGGAATCAGCCCAATCAATTCCCCGCGCGACACCTGCACGCCAAACCGCGCTGCCTTTTCTTCTACCGCCTTATATACCTGGCTCACAGGAGTCTTCTGGAAGTCAGTAATATTCATGGAGATCTGCGCCTCGCCGTGCGCCATCACCCCTATTGCTTTAACGCCCGTCAACCCGCCGCTGGATGCGCGAATCTCCCGCGCAATCGACCGCGCCGTCGCCACATCGCTGGTATTTAGATACAGGTTCCACGCAATCAGGAATCGTCGCGCACCTACGACTGAGGCGCCCGCCGTTGGATGCAGATCGGGCCCACCTACGTCCGGCCGGCGCGCGGCCTCGCGCTTTACCGCTTCGCGCAACCCCTCAAACTGTCCGCGACGCACATCCTCCAGCAACACACGGTCGGGACGCGCCGCTGCCGCCTCGTAAAAGTACACAGGGACTCCGTATCGGTTCCAGATCTCCGCGCCAGCCTGCCGCGCCAGCAGTACGCACTGCTCAAGCGAAACATCCCTCACCGGCACAAACGGAACCACGTCCGCTGCGCCGATTCGTGGATGAACGCCTTGCTGCTTCGTCAGGTTAATTCGCTCCGCTGCCATACCCGCGCCGCGAACGGCCGCTTCCATCACTGCTGCCGGCGCACCTGCAATCGTCACTACCGACCGGTTATGGTCTGCGTCCAGCGAATAGTCCAGCAGCGACACTCCGTCTACAGCCATGGCGGCAACAATCGCCTCCACGACTGCGGGCTCGCGCCCTTCTGAAAAATTCGGAACACATTCAATCAGTGGATCACTCATTGTTCAAGCCTTAGCGACGATGTTCTTAGTGCCACCACGTATAACCGATTTGGAACTGCACGCTCGCGTTTACACCGGGGTTTTTGTCTCCAAGGGACGAGCTGGAAATATGCACTGCGTTCGCTTCGAAGTCCAGTGATCTTCGCGGCTTAAGAAAATAGTGGACCCCAACGCCAAACTGCGGCGTGAAATTAAACACGCTCGTCCCACCCGGCTGCCCATGTACCACCAACACATCGGGCGGAAACTTGTGCGTGGTGTAGACCAGCCCGCCCGCACCCTGGATCCACGGTGCGAAGCGCTTGCCCGGCACGAAGTTCCAGCGCAGGATGATAGGCGTGATGCTGAAGCCTGTATATGTACCGCCGCCGAAAGGCTCCTGCGTGTAGCCGACAGTCTGACCGCTGCTATTCACCACACGGACGTTTCCAATATGCGGCGGCGGCGTAAACGCCTGCCAGTAGGGCATCAACTCACCCGCGTACTCAAACTGTCCGCGCAGAAAGCCCTTCAGGTGCTGGTCGGTGATGACCTTGCCCAGACGCACACCGGCCGCGGTGAACTCAAAGTCGTCGCGATCGCCCGTGCCCACTCCTCCCTGAAAGAATGCGGTGATCTCCCACGGATCAGTCGCCAGCATCGCCTTCGCCGGAGCATCATTGGCTACTGCCGCCTTCGTCGTCTGTGCTCCTGCACCCATTCCCCACATAGCAGCAGCCGCTACCAGCAATCCGCCCAGCCAGCACTTTCTCATCCTCATCCGCGTCCATGTCTCCTTCGCAAAAGAAAGGCCGCCCTTCACGGCGGCCCCGTCGTTCTCGTTCTCGATAAGGCCTAGCCAGCAACCTCTTCTAATTGCTGCGCGTCCATGTCGAAATTGGAATAGACGTTCTGCACGTCGTCGTGGTCTTCCAGAGCTTCGAGCAGCCGAATCATCTGTCCCGCTGCGGGTCCCTCGAGCTTGGTGTAGGTTGAGGCGATCATCGTGACCTCGGACATCACTGTCTCGATGCCCGCACTCTTCACCGCCTGCGCCACAGCTTCAAACGCCTGCGGCTCGGTGATGATCTCCCATGTATCGCCTTCGTCGCTCAGGTCTTCGCCGCCCGCTTCCAGCACAATGTTCATCAGTTGCTCTTCGGTTGCTGCTGTCTTGGGAACGGCAATGAGTCCCTTCTTCGAGAACATGAAGCGCACCGAGTTCGGCTCGCCCAGATTGCCTCCGTTCTTGGAGAAAGCGTGGCGGATTTCGCTGACGGCGCGGTTGCGGTTGTCGGTCAGGCATTCGACAATGATCGCCACTCCACCCGGTCCGTAGCCCTCGAAGGAAATCTCTTCGTAGGTCGTGCCTTCCAGCTCGCCGGTGCCGCGCTGGATGGCGCGCTTGATATTGTCGGCCGGCATGTTCTCCGCCTTGGCGGCAGCAACGGCGGTACGCAGGCGGGGATTCCCATCCGGATCGCCCCCGCCAGCGCGTGCCGCAATGGTGATTTCCTTAATCAGCCGGGTAAAGATTTTCCCGCGCTTCGCGTCGAGCGCGCCCTTCTTGTGCTTGATTGTCGCCCATTTGGAATGGCCGGACATGGCAACCTCTTGATCTCAAATCGTTCGGAATCTGTGTAGCGAAGCGCCGGAATAATGCCTCTGAGCAGCATTCGCCCACAAACTCGAAGTATAGCAAAATCAATACGGCCCGGTCATCGCTGCTAAAATCAATCGTATGACGCAGCTCGAAGTGCTTTACCAGTACGACCGCCATCCGACGGAAGCCATCATGTTCGCCATCGGCAAAATGCGCGACGTCTACGGCGTGCGCCGCATTCAGTTCGACGAGCAGCTGAGGACCGTCCGCGTCGAGTATGACGCTACGCGGCTTAATAAGCAGGTGATCTACCAGTTGCTGCGGCGCACCGGTCTCGACATCACCGTCGAGCTGTCGCTTATCCCGCCGCAGTCTCAGACAGAAGCCGCCGCAGCCGCTCCTGCGCCGGCCAAATAAGTGAGACCTGCTGAAGCATGAAATTGGCGCTCCCCGAAGGGCCATTCAAGGCCTATCTCTTTGACTGCGATGGGACGATCGCTGACTCTATGCCGCTGCACTACCTCGCGTGGCACGAGGCGTTGGCGGAGCAGGGTTGCGATTTCCCTGAACGGCTTTTTTACGAGTGGGGCGGCATGCCCGTGCTGGAGATCATCTCCTCGCTGAACCGTCAGCAGGGGCTGGAAATGGACGTGGAAGCCGTCGCGCATCGCAAGGAGAACCTCTACTACGAGTACCTGCCTCGACTGACCGCCGTGCCCGAGGTGCTTGAGGTCATCAAGTCTGCCCACGGCACACTTCCCTTCGCCGTTGTCTCCGGCAGCACACGCGAGTCGGTCACGGCGTCGCTCAACGTGCTCCACCTGCTCGACAAATTCGACACGCTCGTCTGCGCGGGCGACTACACCCGCAGCAAGCCTGACCCGGAGGGCTTTCTGCTGGGCGCTGAACGGCTGGGCGTTCCACCCGCGAGTTGCCTCGTCTTTGAGGACACAGCCATGGGCATCCAGGCAGCAACCGCTGCCGGAATGGCGTCGGTCAAGGTCCTGCAGCCGTGGGAGCGCAAGCAGAAAAACCAGGACCTTTCGTGTGCTTAGCACCCGTTGCGCAGCGGTTCAAAACCCTGTATCTTAAGATAGTTCGTAGTCACCTTTCACACGTGTGCGCCCATAGCTCAGTTGGATAGAGCGACTGACTACGAATCAGTAGGTCGGAGGTTCGAATCCTTCTGGGCGCACCATTCAAACTACAGAAATCAATGCACTTGTACAGCGATCCGAGCTCGCCTGATTTCGGACAGGTCACCAGCACCGTCGATACTCATTTCGGAGGACCACCGGGACAGGTCGCGGCTCTGCTGCCGTTCTACATTCGCTCTCCTAAACATGAAGGGCGCGGGTTCCACACCCGCGCCCTTCATATATGTGGTACTGGAGATTCGCGCTTGAGATTTAGCGCCGAAGTTCTACGATATCGGCCGCGCCCAAAGGAAGCGAAAAGGTCACACCGTCGCCCTGACGCTGCAAACTGATATTTCCGCGCGTTACGCTTACCACCTGGCGTATTCGGAAAGGGACGCGAACTCTGACCTTGATCGACGACAGGTCGCGACCAGTCCAATTAAGGAGTGTTATGGCGTCTCCCTCGGGAGATTCCAGAATCGGGGATTCGACATATGGAATGTTCACCTGGACGGGAGGCGAGACACCAGCCGAGCGAACAGGCTTCAATACCAGTTCACGAAGCGAATTGGCGGCCGCGTTATCCAACAATTCCAGATGAGGCCCCAGGGCAAGGTGAGCATAGGCGATCCCGGGAAACCAGGAGAAGGTCAGGATGCGTCCCCGGTCGACATCGTGTTGAGTGATGGCTGGCATGTGATCGTCGAAGGTCAAGAGTACGGTTCCCCCGCGTGGCGGGTCCGGCGGCTCTCCGAACACAGGCTCGCCGCCGACCGTTGCGACTTGCTTGAGCGAGAGCGCATTCCGAACATAGGCTCGCTCATGTGAGAGGCTCCCGGTCAGCAGGGTAAGGGTTTTCGCGGGCTCGTCGTACCGGTCTCCCTGGGCGGCTCCGGGCACCATGACCAGAGTTCCTCCTGCTTTTACCCATCGCGTTACAGCACGCTGACCACTATTCGGGACATCAGGTTCAGTAACGTAAAGAACTTTGTAGTGGTCCAGGGTGGCGTCTGTAAGTTCATCTTCATCGATAAAATCAACTGGAATATCGCTCATCTCGAGAGCAAGATATTCGTCATATTCCTCGGCCATATAGTCGAGGGTTGCTGCGTTGGGGTTGTTGTTGGTAGCGCCGACAACGGCACCTCCCGGAGGAAGAGACAAACCGTCCCAGACTTCAGAACTGCGGGGCTCGAGGATTGCCACCTGGGCCTGTGGCTTGCGCCCAGGCCACAAAATGTTTTCCGACTTTGCGATCATGCTATCGGCACGGCCCAATTGAGTGGGCACTCCGGGGACCTCCGAGTAGCAGTTCCCCGGCCAGTTGTATGCGGGGCCGAAGTTGTAATAGAAGACAGCCTTGGCGCCGTTGCCCACGAGAGCCAAAATCCGCTGCGTGAGACCGTCTGGCGGGTCGCCATCTACCCGTCCGATTACGTAGCCGCCGAATCCGAGCCCATTCTGGTAACCAATTGAGGCAAATTTGGCAGCGTAATAGGACCACTGATAGGCCCGATTGTTAGCAAACCAATCCTCAGTCCACATCAGGTCGGCGCCATGCATTTGTCCAAACTCGAACCAGTCCGGCGCGCCCATGGCTGCGTCGGGGTTGTGAGGTGAAGGGTTGTTGGCCGCGAATCCTTCAAAATAGAACTGGTCCGCGAAATTGTTAAAGTCGCTGAACGTTTTCAGTTCAGGAGTAAAAGCTCGATGTAACTGAGCCGTGGCACTTCGCATATACTGGGCGCTCTTCCACGAGAAAAAGCGGCAGGTCCAGTAAAACAGACGCCGCCTTGATAATGGAGCGCTTGTCGAAACTCCACCGTGCCCAACAGGATAGACTTGGCTCCAGTTCGCTGCGCCCAGCATCGTCGGTGTGAGATGCTGCTGCGCCATATAGCTTCTGAATTCGTCTAGCGAGGTCGGATCTCCCTTCACAGCCTCTAGAACCATTGGAAAGTACCATCCAGGCTCGTCAGCGATCGCGATGATGGAGAAGTCTGAAGGTGAATAGCCGGCTTTAAGGTACTCGGCCGCCAGTTCTGATGCCCATTTGTCGAGAGGTTGTGTTTTGGTACCCCCGCCTAGAGCTCCGCCCGGTGGAGAATAGACGGCAAGAGCAACTCGCCCAACACCATCTTTCGTCAACATGCCCGGCAAGGGCCCCAGGGGCGGGACTAGCATTGCGGTAATACCGACCTCCGCAAGATGAGATATGCCCTGCTGCCAATCGAGAATGTCGTCATCCCCGCCGATGAATCGATCGACTATAAGAAATCGCTTGGGTCGTTGCGAAGGCGGGATCGCAGCGCGATCAAATTCAGCCCAGTACCGTTGGTTATAACCCGCCATCGTTTCGGCCCGCGGCGCATTAGAATTCACATCACGCCAGATCATCAGGGCAAGACTGGGACCGAAAAGATCGGCGGAAAGGTTTGCTTCGCGAGCGGTTCCCGAGAAGCGGACCTGAACATTCACAGATGTTGGATCGACGACTGGAGAGACCTGGAGCCTGATGATAGCCGGAAATCGGCGGAGGTATGAACTTGAGTAGCCGTGAAGTGCAGTCCTAACGTCAGCCGGAGTAAAGTCAAGCCACGGACTCCATGCACTGCCCTGTGACTTGACTGTTAGCTTTCCCCACTTATACGTGTACGACTGTGTCGACAGCAGGTGTCCGGCGCTCTTAATGACACGCACACGAATGCTAAACGGCGGAATCCCGCTGGCATCAAGTGCCGGTGGGCGTTGTGCAAGTGTGCTCGCTGTGCAAGCTATAACCAGAGCGATCCAGGCACGTGCGATCCGACGCGGGCTAATGTGATTGCCTCCTAGACCGGAACATGCCGAAGACTTAAAGTGGCGTCAGATACGGGGCCGAACTGGCATCTGCGGCTGGGGTCGAGCATTTGAGTGAAGATGCGAAAGCGCTTCCCGATGCCTGAATAGATGATTTCGAACTGCAAGAGGCTACAAGTGGACGATCTTGTCCCTGCCTTCGCGGACTTTGCCCGTGGCGTTGCGTGTGTCAATTACCAGAAGGCTTTCTTTCACAATCAACGAGTAGTCATAGCTGCTGTGGTCAGTAACAATCAGGACGCAGTCGAATTGCTTCAGGCTGTCACTGCCCAAGGGAGCTGAGGTAAGGCGAAGGTCGTACTTTCGCATTTTTGCCAGATAAGGAACGTAAGGGTCGTTATATTCGACTGTCGCGCCTCTCTTCTGCAGGATGTCGATGATCCTCAGCGCCGGCGATTCCCGAGTGTCGTCAACATCCCTCTTGTAGGCGACGCCAAGAATCAAAATCCGGGATCGCGAAAGTGGTTTCCCTCTTTGATCGAGAGCGGCAGCCACTCCTTCAACTACATGATCAGGCATCGCAGTGTTAATTTCGCCAGCAAGCTCGATAAATCGCGTCGTGAATTCAAACTCCTTAGCCTTCCATGAGAGATAAAAGGGATCGACGGGAATGCAATGGCCGCCCAGTCCGGGTCCTGGATAAAAGGCATTAAAACCAAATGGTTTGGTCTTTGCGGCTTCGATGACTTCCCAGAGGTTGATACCTGCGCGCATGCAAAGCAGCTTCAACTCATTGACCAGAGCAATGTTCACGCAGCGATAGGTGTTCTCCAGAATCTTTGTCATCTCTGCAACTCGAGATCCGGACACGAGAACGGTGACATGAAACACTTGCGCATAGAGCGCCTGAGCCGCCCGAGCACTGGTGCCGTTGACGCCACCTACCACCTTGGGGATCATCGATCTCTCAGTTTGTTTGTTACCGGGATCTTCTCGCTCCGGCGAAAAAGCCAGAAAGAAGTCCGATTCGACTTCGGATTCGTTCTGAACTTCATTTCCAATAACCGAATACGCCGCGGGCGGGCATTTCAGCTCGGAACGCTCCAGGATGGGCAACATTACTTCCTCAGTCGTTCCCGGATAGGTCGTACTTTCCAGCACGACAAGCTGGCCTGGGCGTAAAACGACGCTGATCGCCTCCGCAGTATCCCGGATGAAGGACAAATCTGGTTCCCGGTGGGCATCCAGGGGAGTTGGGACGCAGACGACAACCACATCCATCTCGCGAAGCTTAGCGAAGTACCCCGTGGGTTGGAACCGCTTTTGCTCGATCTGCTTGATGATCAGCGCATCCGGAATATGCCCAATGTAACTCGCACCCTGCTGAAGGCTCTGAACCTTTGCGTCATCGACGTCGAATCCTGTCGTTGAGAATCCGTTTTCGGCGAAGGCAAGGGCAAGAGGCAGGCCAACATACCCCAGACCGATAATTCCAACCTTCGCTTGTTTGTTCAGGATTCTCTCGCACAGTCGATCGGCTGAACTTTCTTCGTTTCGATACAAGGATTGAGTACTGCTCATGTATTCTCCTTTTTGGATGCTCAACAGAAAACTCGACAATTCAAAACGGATTCAGCTTCAGATCCATCGGACTGCAATTCCCAGAGCGCGGACCTTCTCTTCTGGAATTTTGCCGCTGGATACCAGAACTTCATTGACAACATGTTTGCTGGTAACCTTTCGAAGGTCGCTGGGGTTGTAAATTGATACTCCGTGCAGGCGTCGCCCGGCCTTGCCCCAATCATCGTCAAGAAAGCCCACGGGAAAATGCGTGCCTTGGTTCAGAATTTGCCTCACCAGAAGGTCGCCCTTCACGCCGGCACCGTAGATCAGAACTCGGCTTGCCGCAGCCCGTGCCGCCCGTTGACCGTGCAGCCAGGCCCCGAAGAGTCTTAACGCAACGCGGCTGCCGCCGACGAAAAGTAGTAACAGAATCGCGTTTAGAATCAGAACGGCAATTGACAGACGAGGATGGGGATGCGCCACTAGAATGGCCGCCGTCGCCGCAGCCGAGGCAAGTACGACGCACTGGACGATGACAATCACATCCTCAATCCCGACGTAACGCCACATCCCGCGATAGATCCCGCCGAGTAGGAAGGCTATCATCTCGACTCCGAGTATGAGGGGCGCGAAACGCTGGAAGATCAGTAATTGCTGGCCTGGAATTATGCCTCCGAAACGAAGCAGAAACGCGCCGTAATATGCCAGCGTCATCAGCACCAGATCAAAGAGAACCTCCAGGATGCGCCGCTTATAGGAAAATTTCATCAGGAATGAGAAGGCATTGCTTTGGGGAACGGTGCCGTCTTCATAAGAACGAAGCAAGCCCAGGTGAAGGGCAAAGAAAAGTACCACCAAGGCGAAGCACGGCACGATGAGATAAAGAACCTCCGCATGCAAGTACCGTAAGGTAAAAGCGATCCCTCCGGAGACAGCAGTGAGGCCATACATCAATATCACAGCACGCCGTTCTGAGAGCCCGGTGGCCACCAGGCGATGTGAGACATGATCCCTCCCACCCTGCGAGATCCTTCGCCCGTGAAGGATTCGAGTAATTGTCACGAGGGAGGTATCCACAATCGGCACCAGCATGATCAGCACAGGGGTCAACAATACGGCCACTAGTCCACGAGATCGGCCCCAATTGCTCAGCAGCGCTATTCCACCCAGCATGAATCCCAGGAAGAGCGATCCACAGTCCCCCATGAAGATCGAGGCTGGAGAAAAATTGAATACTAGAAAACCTCCAATCGCACATGCCAAGACGAATGAGACAGCGACAGCCGCGTCCTGCCCGCTCGCCAGGAAATTCGCACCCAGGAAAATGCAGGCCAGCGCCGCAACTCCCCCGGCCAAACCATCCATATTGTCGAGCAGGTTCACAGCGTTCGTGATTCCGACCATCCAGAAAAGAGTGATCAGGTCGTTGACAATTGCGAAAGAAGTCCAAGGCAGCACCAGCCCGGCCAGCGGCAGCACGGAAGCTGCCGCAACTTGCATTACCAACTTGGTCTGCGGCTTCAGAGTTCGAAGGTCATCCACGAGCCCGATGACAAACATGCCCGTCGCCGCGCCCGCGAGTGGCCAGAATCCCGGAACTGAGGGGTGAAGCACCAGAACACCAACGGCAAACGCAGTAAAGATCCCAATCCCGCCAAGAAGCGCGGTTGGTTTGCGGTTCCAGCGGTCAGGCCGAGGCATAGCCACTACGCCCCATCGTCGCGCCAGTTTTCCTACCAAACTGGTTGCGACGACGGAGGCAGCCAACACGATGATCAACGCAATTTCAATTGTCATTTTGGGGGGCCTAAAGACTACGGGGGGAATTTTCGGGCATGCGTTGGGAGAAGCCGGCAATCAGACAGCTGCAATCGGCGAGCTGGGCTGTTGCTGCTCGGACCAATCAATGGCCTTCCACAGACCGCTCTGAACATCAGCCAATAATTCATGCCTCACGTACGATGTGCTGTCGAAATATTCGCCAGGGAATGCTTGACATCATCTGGGCGAGCGTTCCCGACCTGTACCTGAGGCGGAGGTTGTCACCAATTTTGTCTGCCACAAGCTCATAGACACGATTGAGCGTCATTATGGTTCTCAAATGACCGCGGCTATCTGCCAATCCCCCTTCACTTCCTGTACAAGGGTGGACTCGTCGGATGCAATAGTCGCCTGGTCCGCCGCAGCCGTTCTCAGGTGCGAGATCACGTCCTTCAGCGTATCCTCCAGCGTGTAACGCGGGACAAACCCGGTGAGGGCGTGCAATTTCGAGGTGTCGGGAACTCGGCGGAGCATATCCTCGAATCCTTCTTCGTAGGCTTCTTTATAGGGAATCTTCACAATTCGTGATGCCGATCCGGTCATTGCCCTCACCTTTTCGGCCAAGTCCTGAATCGTAATTTCTTCCGTGTTGCCGATGTTGTAGACCTCGCCGACTGCCTGAGATTTCGCCATGAGCTGAGTGAGTGCCCTGACTGCGTCGGCCACATGGAGAAAGCAGCGGCGCTGAGTGCCATCGCCATAGACCGTGATGTCCTCCTGTTTGAGTGCCTGGCGAACAAAGTTGGGGACCACCATGCCGTAGCGTCCGGTCTGCCGTGGGCCTACAGTGTTGAAAAGGCGAACCACAGTGGTCGGCACGCGCTTCTCTTTCCAGTACGCCAGCGCCAGGAATTCATCCAGAGCCTTGGAACAGGCATAGCTCCAGCGGCCTTTGCTGGAGGGTCCCATCAACAAATCGTCATCTTCCTGGAACGGCATTTGAGTGCGCTTGCCATACACCTCGGAAGTTGACGTCACCAGCACACGTTTCTTCTTTTTCGCCGCCAGATTCAAAATGAGTTCCGTCGCGCGAACGTTGGTTTCGATCGTGCGCACCGGGCTCTCTACAATCAGCCGCACGCCCACTGCCGCGGCAAGATGAAAGACCACATCGCACTCATCCACGAGTTCTGCCGTCACCTGACGGTTCTCAACGCTATCCAGGAAGTACGAGAACCGCTTGTGGGCTTTGAGGGGCCGGATATTTTCAATTGAACCGGTTGATAAGTCGTCAATCACGAATACTTCGTCATTGTGCGCAAGGTAGTGTTCGGCCAGGTGGGACCCAATAAATCCGGCTCCGCCCGTAATAAGGACCTTCATGGAGTATCTCCTCCTTAGTTATTAGTTATCCGTCAATCGCCCGTTTCTGTGATCGAGTACAGACACATATACCTTTTCGATCTCTTCCACCAGTCGTTCTTTGGAGAAATTCTGTTCGGCAAAGTAGCTTGCTGCCTGGCCCATCCGGGCTCGGCGCTGCGGTTCGTTCGACAGCCAGCGCAAGGCATCTGCAAAAACTTCTGGAGTACGTCTCGTTACCAACACTCCGTTATCGAAGACTTGATAACCAGGATGCTCATCAGGCTGACCTGACATAAGATCAGCAACACCTCCAACATCCGGAAGAATTACGGCGCAGCCTGCGGCCATGGCCTCTATAGCGGCGACTGGTGTGCCTTCATTCTTTGAAGTCAGTATGAGGACATCCGTCTGCCGATAGATGGAGCGCATGTCCCGCTGCCAGCCAATAAGCTGCAGTCGTTCTTCGAGGCTGAGACGGCATGTCTCAGCCTCTACCTCTGGGCGAAGCTCCCCATCCCCAACCATCAGAAATGTTGCCGCCGGGTTCGTACCTGCGCAAAGCGCTGCGATCTTCGGATACATGAGCGGCTCTTTCACTCCAGTCAATCGTCCCGCCCAGGTAACAACAAGGCGATTGTCCACACTCTTTTCTAAAACGCGCGCACGCCCGAGTTCGAGAAATTGGGACAGGTCAAAACCGAGGCGGACCGTGGAAATTCGTTCCAGTTCCGCAATCTTGAAACGGCCCGACAGGTCCTGACGTTGTTTGGCGCTGATAGCGATAATGCGCGCAGTTCCTCGTGCAAGAAGGCGTTCGATGAGAAGGTAGACTGCGGACTTTCGCCGCGAAAAATAGCCCTCGAAAATGTTTCCGTGGTAGGTGTGCACACAAGGCGTACCTGAAGCAAAGGCAGCAAGCCGGCCTACGGCCCCAGCCTTCGCGGTGTGAGTATGAAGAATATCCGGCCGCTCATGCTTGAGCCAGCGATAAATGAGCCAGAAGGCCCGGATGTCGTTAAAGGGAGAAACCTCACGCGACAGCCAGGGAATGCGAACTACGTTAACGCGCATCTCATCCGCAAGGTATTCCATGCTGCCTTCGGATTCGGGCACATTGCCAACAAGCAGACTCGTTGTGTGGCCGGCATCTGCCAGTTCGCGGGTAAGCAGGACAGCTTGGATAGCTGGCCCGCCTATATTCAGCCGAGCAATTGCGCGGGCGATTTTCATGCTTATGCGAGTGATTTATGGGGATCACAAATGGCAGGTGCATCGAACGCTCTTGCCGAAGACGATGTCACGATGATTTGCGAGGCTCTGTAGCGCCGTCGGACATACATTTTGTCGCAGAGGCAAGCACGTTGTAGACGCGCGGGACCTGGACCTTAGCACAGTACCAGGTCTCGACCGTATTACGACCTTCCTGCCCGAGACGCCGCCGCAGCTCCGCAGAATTGATCAGCAGAGTTAATTTCATCACCCACTCATCCTCAGAGGCCGCTAGGAAACCGTTCACGCCATCTCGGACGAGTTGAGCATTCATACCGACGGGCGAGCACACTACGGGGACCCCCACGCCCATATACTGGAGGGCCTTGCACCCACACTTGCCACGTCCCCAACTGTCATCCGGTACAGGCATCAGACCTGCCCACGCTCCGCGGAGGTCTGATGCCTCAGTTTCCGGCTGCCAAGGCACAGTTTCCACGTCGATCCCGGGAAGAGAAATTCGTGGCGCGCCAATCACACGAAGCCGGAAATCGCAGTGCTTCCGGAGGCGCACCAAAGCGCCGCACAGGCTTTCAAGGTACGGTGCTGTGGTCGGGCTTCCTGTCCATACGAGTTGCGGCCTAGGGCTCTCCTGTAATGGCTGCCTCGGCTTGTACTTATCTGTGTCAATCGTTGTCGGCACTACTGTTACATGGTGGTTGTATCGCGAGGCATATTCCGCCAGGAAATCGTTTCCGGCCATTACGTGCGCTGCTAGCATGCATGCTGTCGCTGTCTTGCCTGGGAACTTCAGGAACGCGAAGGCCCGGTTGGCGTCACTAGCATTCGGAAGAAAGATCGCATCATCGAAATCGAATATATAAGGAACTCTCTTGAGTCTTATCCAACGCTCGAATAAGGCAGGACCGAGCAGGGCGGTCTCTCGCTGTACATACACCAGATCAAATTCCCTAACGCGCAGAAGATGCTTTGCTCGCCGCAGCAGCGCCTTGACAATCAATGTTGTCTTTTTGCCGTACCTTTGCGGCTGGTAAAGAATTGAGTCCAGATCAGGCGATGTGAAAGGCTCAAATTCAAGCCGTACGCCCAAGGATCGAAGTCCGGGCGCCCATTGTTCGATTCGAAAGCGCTGCCCGGGTGACCGATCCAATGGAGCGAGGCATAGAACAAGCACGCGCATGTCGGTATGACGTTTCATGAGAAGTTTGCCCCTCTCCGGGCACATTTAAAGCGCAGCCGACACAGCGGACACCGATCCATGTCTAAATTTGGGATGTCATTCCTTACAAGAATGCGAGCAGAACCCCCGGTTTGCAACTGATGCTCCAGAGAAGTTATTCCTTCGATCGACTTCCCATCAACTCATTCCGTACGCTTCAGTCCAACGGCACACCAATAGGGTGGGGCCTCGCAAAACTGGACATTTTCAAAGCCCGCCGTGCTGAACATATCTGCTATCTGGGCACGCGTGAATCTTTGCTCAAGTCGCGTGCCCAGCCGATCCAAAGCGTCAGTGCGCATTACATAAAGTGAGTGGTGCTGGTAATAGGAGAGTGGCCAACTTTCAGTCTTTACCCTGACGCTGGAAAGAAGCGCGCCTATGCGTGCCAAGGGCCAGTAGAATACGAGCGCCGCCACTTCCGCGATTATGACTTTAAGATGTTGAGGCAGGCGGGATACTATCAGTCTCGCGATATCACTTAGGCGCCAAATCCAGCGGTACCATGCCGGTCGGTTGTCAAATGCGTAGTAGATATACACCAGCAGAGGGGCCCCAGGCTTCAGTTTTTTGGCAATTGCATGTATGCCTGCCTCAGGATCGGGAATGTGATGGAGCACGCCCAGTGAGTAGGCGAAGTCGAGGCTCTCATCGTCAAAAGGTAACTTGCCAATACTGCAACAGTGAAACCGCACGTTTCTGTGGCCTGATAGGTTCGTTTGCGCGACTTCGAGGGCCTCAGAACTCGCATCAACGAGGAGGAGTTCTCTTACCAATGGAGCTACTAATCTTGCCCACCTCCCACTCCCGCAACCGATGTCAGCACCGCAGCCTCCATCCTCAGGCAGCGACTCCCAAGGAAATATGGCAAAGTACTGTCCAAAGATCTCTTCAGCTTCCTTCTCTTTAAGGCTAGCCTGTCCGAAGCGGCTCCACTCTTTGCCAAACCCAGCTACAGTTTCAGCGTCAACATTATTGCTGTGTGGCGACATCATGCTAGGCTTCCGGCGCTGTTGGCGTCCAAATACGATCGCCCGCGCCGTGTTCCAAACAGCAAGGCGAGCAAGACGATAATGGGCATGACTTCCAGGCGTTCGCGAACCGCCATCCCAAGGTTTCCGAAGCCGCCGAAACCATAGAGCACGGCCCAGCACATGACATAGGCCAGCGCCCAGGAGACCACAGGATCCCGAAGGCGGCGAAGGCTCCAATGTCTGGCCGCAAAGATCGCTAGCATTAGCAGTACTGAGCCCTCCAGTGCGGCCATTACCGTAAATGCATTATGAATGTCCCACGGCAGCGGCCGGAAGAGCACGGTAAAAACGCCCCAAGGCAAGAACAGAATCATCGAACCGACTGAGTGAAAACCGTGGAAGGCCTGGCCGCTGCCTCCGTATGCTAAATCACCAACCGTGGCATTCACTTCTGGAAGGACACTCGATAGACCATCGGAGAGGAATTGCCGGTGAAAGAGGGTAAAGGCGTAGACCATACCGGCTACACCTCCAGTCACACTCAGGACACGCTGGATGGGATGGCGCAAGCGCGGCGTCACCACAAACAATAGTGGAGCTACCATGATTACGCCATACCATTCGCGCACGAAGATGGCGATCAAGATTCCCCAAGCCGCCGGCAAGGCATAGCCGATTCGATTTGTGCGAAGCCAACCTGCTGCGCCCAGGGCATACAGGCCAGCGCCAAGGAAGATCACAGGATCTTTTCCCAGAATGGAGGACCAGAACAATACGGTCGGAGTAAAACCAACCAGATAGAGGAGCCAGGGCTTCCGGCTGGAGAGATAATGGCAGGCAGCACGATAGAAGCAGAAACATCCCCACAAACCAATGAACGAGTATACGATCTTCATGGCATGGTAACTTGAACCCGTCATGTAACCCAGAAGAGCGGAAAATCGCAGGATAGTTTCTGTACCGTTTCCCAGTACCGGCAGGAGTGAAGCGTGCTGACCCCAAACACCCCACCAGAAATACGTGTAGGCATCCAGCCCGTAGTGCCATTCGTAGATCAGCATCGCTCCCAGATCCACTGCTATTTTCACGAGCCAGACGTGCACCAACGGAATCCGGTCATCTAATGGCAGCACACATAATAACGCTGTAAGTCCGAGTGCCCATATCCAGCCGCGGACGTAATCGCCAGCCATGTGCGGCTGGGGGATATTTCGCCCAAACAACCCCATGTGCCCGAGCAACCAAACGGCGCCGAGACTAGTTACGATACTGGCGATGAGCACACCGCTGACCTGCAATCCGGCCACCAACGTGCCGCTTCTCGCTTCATTCATATCGTCTACTTAGACCTGCACTGCTTGCCCACGATATTGCTGGGAATGCTTTATCAGCCGAGGAGGTTCGGCAGCTGCTTGCCTTCTGTGCCACGCCTGGAACATGAGCACAGCCCAAAGCCGATGGTGATTTGCCTGCTTACCAGCGCGAAACTCTGACCACTCGCTGCGGATAGCCTCAGGGCAAAGGAAGTCCTGTTTCCGAAGGACCTCAGCGCTGAGTAGACTTTCCGCCCACTCTTCCAGTGGACCCCGTAACCACGCTGCAAGCGGGATTGCAAATCCGGCCTTTGGTCTTTCCACCAAGTCGGCAGGAACATGCTTATAGAGAACCTGCCGCAGCAGCCACTTCGTGCACTTTCCGCGGATCTTCATTTTGAGCGGCAGAGACGCTACGAATGCAATGAGTTTGTCATCCAGCAATGGGACACGGGCCTCCAAGCTCACTGCCATGCTGGCGCGGTCTACTTTCGTCAGGATGTCATCCGGTAAGTAAGTGAGCATATCGAGACGGAGGAGATCGGCTACCGCCTGCGCAGATTGCTTCCCCGCGGGTTCCGCTGCTATCGGGTGCGGCCTTCCGCCTGCCTGGAAACGGGTGCGGCAAAGCCCCCAGTAAATCTCGGCCAAGGAAGAGGCCTGTAACGCGTTGGCGCCTTTCATGGCCTTATCTGCCGCCAGCCCGTCCCAGCCACATCGCCTCACGACTTTGAGGGATCCCGTCAGTGCGCCTGATAGCGGTACCCTGACTGCCATCGGAATGAACTTCACTGCACGCCAGATCTTGGGTGCGTAAAGGTAGCGGTTGTACCCTCCGAAAAGCTCATCGCCTCCGTCGCCCGACAAAGCCACGGTGACCTGTGACCGGGTCAACTGTGAAATCAGGAATGTAGGTATCTGCGAGGAGTCGGCAAAAGGTTCGTCGTAAATCTCCGGCAGTTTCGGAATCACAGCAAGAGCATCCTCTGGAGACACTCTCATTTCGGTGTGGTCCGTTCCCAGATGATGCGCGACTTCCCGCGCAAAGATCGACTCATCGAACCCCTTCTCGGCAAAGCCGATGGAGAATGTTTTCACGCGGCCACGCGCCTTTGCGCACATCATAGCCACCACTGCGGAGGAATCGATCCCCCCTGAAAGAAGCGCTCCCAAGGGAACATCGGACACCATGTGCCGCTCAACCGCCGACTCAAGCACATTCTCTAACTTTTCGATGGCCTCCTGGTCGCAGCCAGTCCATGGACTGGCTGCAAAAGCCGAAGCGAGATCCCAATACCGTTGGGGTGCACCAGGATCTTTTCCAGCACGAACTTGCAACGTCGTGCCCGGCTGAAGCTTTCGAATCCCCTCGTAGATACTTAACGGCGTCGGAACATAACCAAAATCCAGATAGAACTCAACTGCTTCATGGTCAATCCGGCTTTCAAAGCCCGGGTACTGCTTGAGGGCGGATAACTCCGAGCCAAAGAGAAATGTGCTTCCGCTCCATCCATAGTAGAGAGGCTTAATGCCGACCCGGTCACGGGTAAGATGGAGTGTCCTTTCTTCTCGATCCCAAAGCGCATATGCAAACATGCCTTGTATGCGAACAAGCGCCTCACTCGCACCCCACTCTACGGCGCTTGCAAGAATGACTTCCGTATCTGTCCCTGTGCGAAATGTGTGCCCCAGCCCTTCCAGCCGCGCTTGCAGTTCCCGAAAGTTATAGATCTCCCCGTTAAAGACGACCACGTAGCGTCCATCGGCGGAAACCATCGGTTGATGCCCGCGTGGCGAGACATCGAGAATGGCCAGCCGCCGGAAGCCCATCGCGATTCCGGCTCGCTCATCCACCCACGTTCCGCCGTCATCTGGGCCGCGATGATGCAAAGCCTGCGCCATCCACCGAACGACCTCTTCGGGGTTGTCAATACTGCATTCACCGTGATGCGACAAAAACCCTGCAATCCCGCACATGATTATGCTTTGATTACCTCAGCGAGCTACATGCGTCTTTGTCTAATTTAGTAAGCTCGAGTTCCTCTACCGTCCCATCCAGAACACGATATATCCTTCTGTAGGAAGCCACCCCTCGTTCCAGCGCGAAGTGACGTTGTGCGACTTCAACGCAGCGTGTCCTGAGTCCCTCCTCCGCGCTGAGCCTGAGTAGTTCATCGACAGCCGCCATCCAAGCCTCTGGCGAAAATTCACTCATCACTACTCCAACTCGATCCCTGGAGACAACGGCATCCATGTCGCCCACGCCGGCGTTCACCAGGCAAGGAATGCCGCAGCCCAGAAACTCGCCCAACCGTGTTGGCGCCGAGCTCTTCTTCGAAAATGTGGGCTTGATGAAGAAGGCCGTGGCATCCATACAATGGATATATTCGGGAATCTCGCGGTAATCTGCGGAGTACAGTCTCACGCTGTCCATAGGCACGCCAACTGCTCTCAGCCTTCCTTGGATATATTCATGCCCGCCTCGGTTCACAATCAGCAGCCTGGCATCCGGCCGCGCTTTCTGCAGCTCCTTAAAGCATTCCAGGACTTCGTCAAACAGATAAAATGTTCCGACTGAACCAACATATCCAAGCACGAACCCCTGGCGCTCGCGGCCGCCGCAGTAACTGGCCAGGCGGAACAGCTCCAGGTCCGTGCAGGTTGGAATTACCTCAAACCTGACCTCGCGCCTACGAAGGTAGGGGAATTTCCTCATTTCCTTCACGCCAGCTTGCGTAAGCGAAACCACCACATCAGCCTCAAGCAACAGCTTCTTCTCAAGCCGCTTCGCGATTCTGTACACGACCGATCCATTCCGCCACGCACCCGCGTCCACTTTTTCATCCGGCCAGAACCCGCGCATGTCAAAAATGAACCTTGCTCCCGTGACACTCTTGAGAGCAAGTCCGATCGCCCCAGCCACGTATCCTCGTACGTGCACAATCCCTGGCTTCTGCCGCAAGGCCGCCCCAATGCCTCGTATCACGCCGTGGACAATATCAAACGCCGTCGCCGGAACGCTTGGCCGCTTGTGGTAACGTAGCGGAATCCATTCGATTCCTGCCTTGCTCAACTGCTCCTGCAACACTCTGCGCCGCACGCAATCGGCCAAGTCTCCCGGCTTCTCAAAGCTCAGAATAGTGATGGCAAACTCGCCAGCCAGCCCGCACAGATAGGGCAGCACCTGCGATTGCCCTAACGGTTCCAGCAACCCGTCATACGTAATGTAGAAAACCGATGACCGCGGCAAAGAAGGATCCTTCATTGCTTCGCCCGTCGCTCGACAAGCCGATCGTTCAGCCGCAGTGCAATTCCAGCCGGCAGCGCCGCCAGCCACAGTGCCCGCGCCCGCATCGAACCGACTTCTCCAATTTGCGTTCTTGCCGAAATTCCCTGCATCCAGGAAAACCGAATGTAGTTGGCGGCTGCCCGGTAGAATCGAACCGGCGCGTACGAAAACCAACCGATCTGGTGCCTAAACAGGCTCAAGTGCGCGGCCCTGATTCCCGGCGCGTGCTTCAGTCCGGCGCTGGCGTTCACGCCGCACGACTGATGTCCCTGCACATCCGTCCTCTCGCCTGTATGGACCTTTAGCATTCTGCGGTTGACATGCCTTTGCAGGTACGACGCTGCTAGACGATTGATCACGGTGGTCTCGGGAAGATAGTTGCAATATCCGGCGATCAGCTCAAAGGGGTATTCCCTGATGATTTCTGTTCTGTAACACTGCCATGAGTCCTGAAATCGCTTCAGGCGGTAAGTTACTGCCAAGTGACTGCAGTCGAGCGGTGACATCGGCAAGTCCGGTCCATAGGGCGCCCCGTTTTGATCCATTGCTAGCACCGTGACCCCCGAGAATCGGTCTCGCTCTTTCGCAGGAATGTTTTCCCAATGTTCCTTGAAACTCGACAGCGCATCAGCAACACACTCATCGTCGGAGTCAAGGCACACAAAAAATTCACCCCGAGCCAGTTCCAACGCCCGATTCCACGCCGCCGCCTTACCCGCGTTCTCTTGCCAGACATAGCGGATCGGGAAATTCGCGTTATGCTGCCAGATCTCGATCACATCGCGCGTACTATCAGTTGAGCCGTCGTCCACAACCAACCACTCAAAGTCTCGCAATGTTTGGCGGCACAGGCTTTCATAAGGCCGTCGCAGCGTCCCGGCCCGGTTGTAGGTCGGCGTAACAACGGTAAACAATGGAGCTTTGTCAGCATCGGTCTCAACCCTCTCCGGAATGCTTTCAGATGGACTGAGTCCAGTACTGACGGAAGCATGTTGCATTGTTGCTGATTCGTCAGCACAAATTGCCCGCATCAGCTCGTAATGCCCCCTGCACATCTGTTCAAGCGAATACTGGTTTTCGACTCGAGTTCGTGCATCTCTGGCAATCGCGCGGTATCGGCTTGCATCGCAAACAAGTAGTGCTGTCTGGACCGCTAGTTCTCTGGCATCCTTCGGAGGCACCAGAACCCCGCAACCGCCCGTCAGCAAGTCGCGTATCCCACGAACGTCAAACCCCACCACCGGCACCCCGGAAGCCATCGCCTCCGCGCAGGCTAGACCAAAGCCTTCGCATTCACTTGTATGCCACAACACGGTCGCTTGACGCAGGTATTCCTCAGGCCGGGGTACCGATCCCCAGAACCTCACGTCATCATTCCATCCTTTCGCTCCCGCGACAGACGTCAATTCGTCCCGCATGGGCCCGTCTCCGACGAACCACAGCCGGGCACTCGGGAACTTCTTCTTCAGGATGGCAAAACTCTCCAGCGCATGCAGTGGACCTTTTTGTGAAATCAACCTTCCGAGAAAGCCCACGATCACATCGTCTGTCGGGACGTGCTCTTCGAATGTGAATCGCTCCGTGTCCACACCGTTCGGAATCACCACAATCTCCTCGCGAGCCAATCCGAGCCCCCTGGCTGCATCGTCGGCGAGCGAAGGTGATACAGCAGCTACCCGTGCCCGCAATATGCGGCGAGCCCAGCGCTGTAATTCGCGGGACATTTTCCGCCGGACTGTCGCTGCGTCCCAGCACACGTCGTGCCCGTGCAAAACCCATAGCGTGGGAGCGGAAATTCTTGCCAGCGCAGCCACGATTGCTGTTTTCGGGGAATGTATTGCCACTACATCGGGCCGCAAGCGCGCAACAGTGCGTCGCAGCCGCCACGCAGCCATTGGCACCGACCAAGGCCAGCGAAATTCGTCCGCACTGAACAACGGCTGCCACCCAACGCCTCGGTACGGGCCATCGTCAAGTATGCGTTCGTCGCGTAGCGTAACAATGCGAGCCTCGCAACCTTCGCCATGCCCAGCCCGCGCAAGCTCCAGAACCACGCGTTCAGCCCCTGCCAATTGCAGGCTCTCAACCAGAAGAACAATTCGCATTTCCACGCCAGTCGTTGCACTGCTCAATCGCTTACTATCACCGCCCGTTTTGAATTTGCCTGTTCTCGTATTGCGGTCCGCGCAAGGAACGGCACCACGAGGTCTTTTGCTAGTCCCCTGATGCCAATCCCTCCCTGCGATGTGGGCCTGTAGGTGCCGCCCACCAACAGTGAAAGCAAGCGGCCCGCGGTTCTGGCCTGCGATGGCGTTGCGGCATACAATGATGCCCTGAATGCCAGTGACTCTGCTCGCTCCTCGTGCCAGCGTTGAGCGCGTTGCAGGCGCAACCGCAGTTCCGGTAAGCGTTCCGCTGCTCCGCTGAGCAATTTGGCGAAAAGGAGCTCCGTTTCCGCTTGGTCTGCGTATTCTGCATGGCCCACTCTAGCCGCTGGAGCATACTCTCTCAGACCGCCCGGGCGAAAGCCACATGTGTTTCTTTCGTGCTGCCGATAGAGAGCCAGCACATCCGGAATCAACACGATCCGTCCAATTGCTTCGGCGGCAAAGAAAAGCCAGTATTCGTGCCCCCTTTCTGGGGCTGACAGGGGTGGGGATGGTGGCATCTGCCTGAGAAGGCCAGCTCGAAACACGCACGCGAAACCCGGGCACATGCGAAGCATAGATCCCAGCGGGCGCCATCCCCGTCGCCCATATGAATCAATACACGTTTCGCGTCGCGCCGATGGAGTGGAAAAACCGACTGGTCTAAGATTCGAGTCCACCACTCGCCCAGAGTGAACCACCAAATTGCTTTCAGTGTCGAGAATCGCTGCGGAGCACCTTTCTAGCTTCTCTTCAAGCCAAACGTCATCCTGATCAGAGAAAGCAATCAGCTCGCCGGAGCATAAAGACGCTGCGCGCAGGAAGTTTCTGCCATGTCCTAGCCTGTTTTCATTCTGATAGACGCGTACCAGAAAGGGCGCCACCACTTCAAACCTGCGCAGAATATCGAGCGTGGCATCGGTCGAGCCGTCATCACAAGCTACAAGCTCCAGAGGCAAAAGCGTCTGCCGTGCCAGGCTTTCCAATTGCTCCTTTAAGAAGCGCTCGCCATTGTATGTGGCCATCGCCACGGAAACTTGAGGTTTCATTTTCGCCTTGGTTGGGGCGTCGATGCGGCCGCTATTCAACGAGGAGTATGCCAATTCCATATCCTCCCTGACGGGGGTCGGCGATGATCTCTCGGTGAACGTAGCCGTGCTTTATTTCGCCCCAGAATCTTGGTACGCCCCCAACGGCTTCTGCCTGGCCCTCAACGATGTCGTGAAAAGCTATCAGTCCACCCTCACGGACCATTGGCCGATACGTCTCAAAATCGCTCTTTACGCCCTCGTAGTTATGGTCACCGTCGATGAAAAGGTAATCAAGCGGCTTATTCTCAAATACAACCTTCACCTGTTCAAACATCTCCTTCGAGTGCGAATCTCCCTGAAGAAGGTGCAGCCGCTGATCTCGACGAGCGAAATGCCGATAGAGCCGCCTGCGATGTGTACTGTAACCACCCCCGAATTTTCCACCAGGTAAGTCCACGCTTACCACAGTCGCATGTGGGCTTGCCAATCGTGTTAGCAGGAGCAGGGTTCCGCCGCGAAATGTCCCAATTTCCAGCGCCCTGTCAGGTCTCAGTTGAGCCAGAGTTTCGGCCAGCGCAACCAGCTCACCCCGAACCTGGCTCGCATTGAAGAAGTGATTGTCGAGAACAAAATCTGTGAGTTCGCGCGCATTTCTGTGATGCGCAATCGATAAATAGCGTGCCCAGCAGCAGCAGACTCGCCACCTCCAGGCCAGCTTGTAGCGGAGTGTATATCGGGTATCTGCAACCGGCCTCGGGCCGACAGGATCCTTCAGCGCGCCAGTTTGAGCAAGAGCCTGATCTGCCATCTTTCCTCCAAGTTGAGTACATAGCGCCATGTGACCAGCAAAAATCCGATGGAAAGTAATAAAGTCAGAGCCGTATCGGTAAGCAGGAGCCGCGTATAAGCGGCGAGAAACGCCAAGCCTACTGCAAGCGCCCCTAAGATTGCGGTGCTGCGCGCCAAATCTTTGCCCGCAAGAAGGCGAGCAGGCGTCTGCGTTATCCAGCAGGCTGCAGCAAGGAGCAGTACGAAATCAGAAGTCACCCGAATGGCCCAAGCGGCCGCTGCTCCCGGCAGCCCGAACTTCGTAACCAGATACCAGACTAATCCGATATGGATAGGCAGTTCCGCTAGATGAAACTTGGCGGGAAGGTCCGGACGACCAATACCATACAGAAGGCTATACGGCACCTGGGCGAGTGAGTTGGCGAACACGGCTACAGCCATGATCTGGAGAACGAGCGTCCCCTCGCTGGCATACCTTGCACCCAGCCAAAGCGTCAAAGCCGGCCGAGCAAAGAAAGCCAATAGGAGAGCCAGAGGGCCCATAACCAGGATCAGGAACTTGAGGGATCTGACCAGTGTCTTTCGTATCCACTCCGAGTCTCCACGCCCGGCGGAGGTGCTAAAAGCCGGGAAAAGCGTTGACATGAGACTTGCCGGAAGAATCCAGAGCCTGGTTGCAATCAGGTAGGGCGGCGCATAAAACCCAACAGCGGCGACCGAAACGAGAGCACCGATCAGGAACCGATCGAAATAGACAAGGATCGGGCCGACAATGCCGGACACAGTCACCCAGCCGCCAAAACCGAGCAGCGAGCGAACCAGCCGGAAATCAAAAGCGATATGTGCCAACGCGGGATAGAGCCGTATGCAGGTGTAAGAAACGCATACAAGAGCGACGATGCGGGCCACAGCTAGCGAGAGTACAACGGCGGGCAGCCCGAACCCCAGCGCCAGGACGCCCACGGGTAGAAGGTAACTGGTTGAACTCGCTGGTATGCTGATCGCGTTTAACAGATCAAAGCGCTGGGATGCGCCCAGAACACCCTGAATGGATGCGCTGGCAAAATCGAACGGCAACAGCGCCGCCATAATCAGAAAAATCACATTGGCCTGAGAATGGAGTTCGGCCGGGATCTTGAGCACGTGCTGCACAAGGAATGGAGATAACACGGCCAGCAAAATGCCACCGATAATCCCGAGACCAGTCTGACTGGCAACTGCCGTCCAGACGAGTTCTGGAAGTTTCTCGATTTCTCCTTTGCCCAGGAGTTCCGCCACGAACTTTGTGGTGGCAGGGCCTATTCCGAGGTTGAAAAGCGCGAAGTAGCCAACAACAATCCAAGCCAGCGAGTAAAGACCATAGCGATCCGGGCCCAGGTGATGGATCACATATGGAACGGTGACAATGGCCAATAGCAGCGGCACAATTCGCCCGGCAAGGTTCAGGACGGTGTTGTGCGCGAGCCGCCGCCCGCTGATGTCAACTTGAGCCGCGGAATTTGGTTCAGTTTCCATCAGTATCTCTCATACGCCAGAACCTACTCTTACTCTTATTAGCGGACAATCAGGTACCCCGTAGCCCACAAAGCAGCGGTTCCTACACCCTTCACCACTGCCAATCCGACGGTTTTTCCTCGGTCACCGGGCACATAGAGCAGGTCGTTTGCCTCAAGCGCAACGTCGTGTTCTTTGCGGTCCATAATCTTCCGCAGGTTTACCGGAATGACTTGCCGTTGACCACCAGGGTTCTGGCGCACGATCACGGCCTTGGTCGGATCCGAGTCCGGTTGCCATCCGCCTGTCAGCGCCATAAGGTTCGCGATGGTGAGACGCTGATCACCTTTTAGATCAAAGGCTCCAGGGCTTTTGACAGCTCCCGCAACAAATACTCTCTGTCCGGAGAGAACCTGGATCGAATCGCCGGGCTTGATTTGAATATTGGAACCAGGGTCGGTTCCGGCCATCACCTTCGAAAGTTGAAGATCGTAAGAGACCACGCCGCCATTGGGATTAGCTCGAGTCACAACCACACTATTTCCGGAATCGCCCTGCGGACCGCCCGATAGCATGAGCACTTCCTGCAGAGTGAAAGGGCGAATTTCTTCGAGGACTTGCGGTGTCCTTACGTCACCCCCTACTACAACCGGCTTGCTTTCCACTTTGATGACAGCGACGCTCACTTGCGGGTCAAGCAAGATCTGAAGCCGTTTCAGTTCAGCGGCTACCTGCTCTTCAATCTGTTGAGTCTTCTCCCCCTCTATATTGAGCGCCTGAGGTAAGTAGGACAGCTGCAATGCTCCGTAAGAACCAACGACCGCAGTTTGATCGAGTTCAGCCATGTTATAGACCGTGATCTCCAGAACATCTCCCGGTCCTACGCGATACTCGGGCGGGGCCTCCGTAGGTAAAGAAACTGATGCTGCTGGACTGCTCCCTTGTCCGGGCGAGGACGAGGAAGGTGATTGGACTGATGGCTCTGACTG
>JASHUR010000316.1 GCA_030039895.1 Acidobacteriaceae bacterium
AACAGCTGAATCTGAACCAAATTATGCGGTTCCAGGAAGCTGAGCTTAAAGGCGTTCAACACCACCAGCAGCAGCACCATAAACAGTGTGCCCATGCCCAGGAAAATCAACGTCGCCCGTCGATGTTTCGATTCAGCCAAAATTCGCTCCTGCCCGATGATTATAGGCCGCCGCGGGTTTGCGGACTTCTCCTTTCACGCATCACAATGGCATTATGGTGATCGCTATGAAAACGACCCGCATCGTGAAGTCCATCCTCCCGTTCGCACTGGCGGGCCTGCTACTTGCCAGTGGATGTAAGAAGCAAAATCAGCCACCCGCCAACGCAGAAGCGCCGAGTTCATCGCAATCCACAGCGCCGCCACCTCCGCCTGACCAGACCGCCGCTCAGCAGGCAAGTTCATCTTCGTCAAACGGCTCGGCTGCTGCTAACAGTTCGGCTTCATCGCAGCCCTCTTCACAAGCGTCTCAAGCCGCAGCGCCAGCAGCCGCGCCAGCTCCGCCGCCACCTCCGCCTCCGCTCGTCATTCCCGCAGGCTTTCATATCTCTGTCACCGTTCAGCAGGCGCTTGGGTCGCGCATCAGCCAGCCCGGCGATACTTTCGCCGCCACTGTGGCGAGGCCTATTGTGGTCCGTGGCGTAACAGCAATCCGCGCTGGAGCGCCGGTATCCGGCACAGTTGTGGACGCCAAGCGGCTTGGCCGATTCAAGGGAGGGGCATTCCTCGAGCTTCGTCTCGATACCGTCCGTGCCGACGGCAGAACTTACCAGATCAGTACCAGCTCACTTGAGCGCGCGGAGAAGGGCAAGGGCAAGCGCTCAGCAGGCTTCATCGGAGGCGGCGCAGGCCTGGGCGCGATAATCGGAGGGCTCGCCGGCGGCGGCAAGGGCGCCGTGATCGGGGGACTCGCTGGCGCAGGCGCAGGTACTGCGGGCGCGGGGCTCACTGGCAATAGGGAGATTGTGATTCCCGCTGAAAGCACGTTGACCTTCCGCCTGGAACGCCCGATCACTGTGCAACAGCAGTAGCCGTTCGAATCAGTCAATCATAAGGGCATGGCGTTCGCTGTGCCCTTTTTCCTCTTACGCAAGCAAGTCACGCACAGGCTTCCACGGCTTCTGCTGCGACGCTGCCACGGGCTTGCACGTCAGCGTGCCCTCATACGTGTTCACCCCGTCGCAAATCCCATCGTCTCGCAGAATGGCCTCTTTCGCACCGTGTTGCGCTAGCTTGAGCACATATGGAAAGGTTGCATTCGTCAGCGCCAGCGTAGAGGTGTTCGGCACTGCCGCGGGCATATTCGTCACGCAGTAGTGCACCACTCCGTCCACTTCATACGACGGGTCGCTGTGCGTGGTCGGATGGGCCGTCTCCACGCAGCCTCCCTGATCAATCGCCACATCCACAATCACCGCGCCCTTTTTCATTCTGGATACCATCTCGCGCGTCACGATCTTCGGCGCGGCAGCACCTGGAATCAGCACTCCTCCGATCACCAGATCAGCCTCGCGCACAGCGTGGCTCACGTTGTACGAATTCGATGCCAGCGTAAACAGCTTGCCGTTAAAGATATCGTCGAGTTCGCGCAGGCGGTTCAGGCTGAGATCCACAATCGTGACCTTCGCGCCCATTCCCACGGCGATCTTTGCCGCATTCGTGCCGACAACGCCGCCGCCAATGATGCACACGTTCGCCGGAGGCACGCCCGGCACTCCGCCCAGCAACAGACCGCGACCTCCACGCTCCTTCTCAAGATACGCAGCGCCCACCTGCACTGACATGCGGCCCGCGACCTCAGACATCGGCGTGAGCAGCGGCAGCGTTCCAGCCCGGTCGCGAATGGTTTCATACGCGATGCCCGTCACCTTTTGTGTGAGCAGTTTTTCTGTCAGCGCGGGCAGTGGTGCAAGGTGCAAATAGGTAAACAGCACCAATCCCTCGCGGAAGAAGCCGTACTCCTTCTCGACCGGCTCTTTGACCTTCACGACCATGTCCGCGTTGGCCCACACGTTGTGTGCCGAGCCGACAATCTCGGCGCCCGCCGCCTGGTACTCATCGTCAGCAAATGCGGAAAGTTCTCCGGCGTGCGTTTCCACCAGCACTTTGTGGCCGGCTTCAGTAAGGGCTCTTGCGCCAGCTGGCGTAACGCCGACGCGGCTCTCGTGATCTTTGACCTCTTTTGGCACTCCAATAATCATTGCGGTACCCCTCAGGCGAACTTTTCATCGTACCCTAGCGGGGGATTCCGCGCAGCATTGGGGTTTCTACCAGTCGGACAAGGTCCCGTCGAGTTTGCGGCTAATGGGTAGATACGCCCGTTGATAAGGGTGTTTCGCTGCCAGTTCCTCATTCAGGTCGACCCCCAGGCCGGGCTCATCGCCGGGATGCATATAGCCTTCCTTGAACGAGTATTGGTGCGGGAAGACCTCATCCGTTTCCGCCGTGTGCGGCATATGTTCCTGGATGCCGAAATTATGCGCGGCAAGCCCAAAATGCAATGATGCGGCCATCGTTACCGGTGAAAGATCGGTCGCGCCGTGGCAGCCGGTGCGTACGTGGTAGATATCCGCAAAGTCGGCTACTTTCTTCAGATGTGTAATGCCGCCTGCATGCACAATCGACATACGGATGTAGTCAATCCACTGCTTGCGGATCAGCATCTCGGCGTCCCAGACCGTGTTGAACACTTCACCGACCGCGATGGGAGTCGTGGTGTGCTCGCGAATCTGCAGGTAGCCCTCCTGCTGTTCCGCCGGTGTCGGGTCTTCCATCCAGAAGAGACGGTAAGGCTCTAGATCCCTGCCCAGCCGCGCAGCCTCAATCGGAGTCAGGCGATGGTGGCAGTCATGCAGCAGATGCACGTCGTCCCCGAACCGGTCGCGTAGCCTGGCAAAAAGCATCGGAACATGGCGCAGATATTTTTCTGTAGACCAGGCGCTCTCTGCGGGCAGACCCTTCTGCGCCGGTTCATACGTCTGGCCGTCTTGCGCGACTCCGTAAGCGGAAGCCAGGCCCGGAATCCCGCTCTGCGCGCGCACGGCCAGATAGCCGCGTTCAATCAACTGCTCTGCGGACTCAACCGTCTGCCCCAGATCAACGCCGTTGGCATGCGCATATACCATTACGCCATTGCGGCTTTTGCCGCCCAGCAGGTTATAGACCGGCGTGTTCAGCGCCTTGCCTTTGATGTCCCACAGCGCCACGTCCACCGCGGCAATTGCGGCCATCGTCACTGGTCCGCGGCGCCAGTATGCTCCGCGATACAGATACTGCCAGATATCTTCCGTCTCAAACGGATCGCGCCCAATCAGGCAGGGAATCACGTATTCGACCAGATAGCTGACCACGGAAAGCTCGCGGCCGTTGAGCGTGCCATCGCCCAGGCCGTAGATGCCTTCATCAGTTTCAATCTTTAGCGTGACAAAATTCCGTCCCGGTGAGCATACATTCACGGATCCATTGACGATCTTCATAAACTCCTACCTGCTCGAGGAATAGGGAGTAACTTCCATGTAATCGATTGGTGCGGGCTCGCCACCGTTCGGCTGGCCCTCAATCTTCAACACATCTCCGGGATGCAGTGCAACATTGGACAGAGTGTAGCGCGTGGAAGTGTCGCCGCTGATGGTGTTACCTGGCAGCGTGTTGTCTGCCTTCCACGTCGCAATTATCACATCGTTCAAAAGCAGGGTAAAGGTCGAAACCCCCTGTCGATAATCGAAGTATTGCACGCTGATTGTATAACTTCCAGCCGGCCGCGTGAACGTCGTCGAAGCCGTGCACACCCCCCGGTGCAGGCAGGCAATGGCTTTACCGCCCGAGGCCGTCTCCCACGGCGTCGCCGGCACGGGCACATAGCCGTCCAGCCGCATCGACTTTGCTGTGATCCTGTTGGGGTGATACCCCACCCGGCCCTGCTCGTCGGGGATCCCCGACTGCGCATAGAACCAGTCATTGATGGCGTCCCGCCATACAATCGCTGCGCCCGCCTGGTATGTCTGGAGGCGCAGAACATGCTCGTAGCGCTGCTCATCGATGCGCCCCTTGAGCGTCTCCCACTCTGCCAGCAGATTCGCGGCACCCTGCGCGCCCGCATAGTGGGTGTTGTAGATGTACTGGATCACCGTAGGCCCGGAGTGCAGCCGGTACGTATACGGCACATGGTGCATAAATAGCAGCAAATCGTCCGGACAGGTCTCTAGCGACTCGTACCTTTGCGCCACTGCGGGCGGATACTGCCCGATATATCCAGTCCCCGTAGCGACAGTGCGGTCCATCCCCACGCCGTCGTGTGTGGCGCGAATCCACTGGCCCCAGCCGTTATGTTCTGCCGATTGCGGATCAGGCCCATAATGCGAACCCAGTATATTCGTCAGCGTGCCCAGCCCCAGCGGCCCTGTGTACTGCTCGTAGATGTGCCACGACGAGAGCAGCATCGCGTCAATTGTGCTCACCACATGCGGATCATTGCCGAACGTCAGCCGCGTCCAGTCCTCGGCAATGGTCGAAGACATCAAATTCGGATCCCACGCCAGCCGCCCAAATCCATAGAGGTTCGCCATGGCCAGCGGATGCCCAAGCCAGTTCGTGTCCAGTCCTACGTTGGCCACCCCGGCAAATCCGCCCAGCGGGCGATCGAATGACCTGCCCTCAACGATCTGCTTCACCGGCGTATACCGGCCTCCGGCGCGCATATCAAAGTCGAGAATGTGCTTCCACAAGGGAACAAGAAACACAAGCTGCCGCTGCTGGCCTGTGTACTCCTGCGTGATCTCCAGTTCAACAGCCTCATTCGTATGCCGCAGTCCGGCAAACAACGGAGACGCTGGCTCGCGCACCTGAAAATCAATCGGCCCGTACTTGATCTGGACGATGACATTGTTGTCGAACTTGCCATCGAGCGGATGAAAAATGTCATACGCTGCGCGCGCCCGGTCGGCCTTCGGGTCGCGCCAGTCAAGGTGATGGTTATACACAAATGCCCGATACAGCAGCACGCCTCCGTGCGGCTTGAGGGCCCGCGCCAGCATGTTGGCGGCATCAGCGGGCGTACGTCCATATTGCGACGGCCCCGGCTGCCCCTCGGAATCCGCCTTCACCACAAAGCCGGCAAAGTCCGGAATCTGCGCGTAGATCGCGTCCACCTTCTTGTTCCACCACGCAATCACCTTCGGATTCAGCGGATCGAAAGTGTTAAGCCCGCCGATGGACTTCGGGCTGCTCAGGTCAACCGAAATCGCCAGCCGCACACCCCACGGGCGGAACGCGTCCGCAATGCGCGCCAGTTGCGAAATCATCCGCGGCGTCAGGATGCGCACATCGGCATTCACGTTGTTCACCGAACAGGCGTTAATCCCCACTGACGCCAGAAGCCGCGCATACTCACCGGCCCGCGTCAGGTCAGGCCGCACGCCGCCATTCGCAAAAAAGATCGAGCGCC
>JASHUR010000317.1 GCA_030039895.1 Acidobacteriaceae bacterium
TTTTATGCCGCGCAGAACCATCCAGCACTCAAAGGGCGAGAGGATTCCGCCGGTGCACTTCTGGACGAAGGCGAAGTTCTCCTTGTGCTCGGGCCTGGTGCCGACCAGGACGCCGCCCAGGCCGTCGCTGTGTCCGTTGAGGAATTTTGTGGTCGAGTGCATCACGATGTCCGCGCCAAGTTCCAGCGGCCGCTGGAAATAGGGCGACATGAAGGTGTTATCGACAGCCAGCTCGACTCCGCGTTCATGGCATACGTCGGCCACGGCGCGTATGTCGGTCAGCGTCATGAGCGGATTGGTTGGGGTTTCGATGTGGACGAGTTTCGTAGTGGAGCGGATGGCGCGGCGGACCTCTTCGGGGTCCGATGTATCGACGTAGCTGAACTCGATTCCGTAACGGGTGATGAGCTGATTGAACAGGCGCGGCGTGCCGCCGTAGACGTTTTCTCCGCAGATAACGTGGTCGCCGGAGCGAAGCATTGTGATCATGGCGGTGATGGCCGCCATGCTGCTGGCAAACACATGAGCGCTGGAGCCACCTTCGAGCGACGCCAGATTTTCCTCAAGCGCGTCGCGCGTGGGGTTGGACACGCGGGCGTATTCATACCCCTTGTGCTTGCCGATCTCCTCCTGCGCATAGGTGGAGGTGAGGTAGATGGGAACGTTGACCGCGCCGGTGAGCGGATCAGGCGGTTGCCCGTCGTGAATGGCGCGAGTTGCAAAGCCGTGCTTGCGTTCTGTCATTAGTGATGTGTCCTGTGGTCAGGGATTAGTTGGACCAGTGATCAGTCTTCGAGAACATGCTTGGAGAGATATCTTTCGGCAGAATCCGGAATGATCGTCGCGACCCGCTTTCCTGCGCCGAGCCGTTTGGCGACCTCCACGGCTGCGTGGACGATGGCTCCTGCGCTTGATCCAGCAAGAATTCCCTCTTCGGAGGCAAGGCGGCGGACCATCAGGAACGCGTCGTCGTCGTTGACCTTCATGATTTCATCGCATACGGAGGCGTCGAAGGTTTTTGGAATGAAAGAGACTCCGATTCCCTCGACTTTGTGCGGGCCGGGTTCGCCGCCCTGGAGGACGGAGCCCTGCGTCTCGACGGCAACGGTGAGCACGGAGGAATTCCTCTCCTTCAGAAATCGCGCGATCCCGGAAAAGGTGCCGCCGGTACCAATACCGGCGACGAAAGCATCGACCCGCTCGTCCATCTGCTCCCATAGCTCCACGGCTGTCGTGTCGTGGTGGAACTGCGGATTGGCTTCATTTTCGAATTGCAGCGCGGCGAAGATATTCGGGTCCTCTTTGGCCATCGCCAACGTGCGGCGAATTGCTCCACTCATGCCCTCAGCTTCTGGCGTGCGGATGACGGTCGCGCCAAAGCCGCGCATCAGGATGCACTTCTCTTCCGCGAAACCTTCCGGGACGAATAACACTACTTTGTAGCCGCGATTTACCCCCACCAGCGCAAGGCCCACGCCGGTATTGCCGGCCGTGGCCTCGACGATTGTCGAGCCCGGTTTGAGGCGGCCCTCGCGCTCGGCGGCCAGAATCATACCCAGTGCGGCACGGTCTTTGACGCTGCCACCGGGATTCAGAAACTCGAGCTTGGCGTAAACCTCCGCTCCCTCCGGATGCGCGACGCGGCGCAGGCGCACCATGGGAGTGTTCCCTATCAAGTCCGTGATGTCTTCCACAGCCCG
The DNA here is from genome assembly GCA_030039895.1 of Acidobacteriaceae bacterium. Classification (GTDB taxonomy): domain Bacteria; phylum Acidobacteriota; class Terriglobia; order Terriglobales; family Acidobacteriaceae; genus Silvibacterium. The sequence continues at coordinate 1,701 of JASHUR010000317.1, forward strand.
CGAAGCTGCGGCATTTGGTTGAACTGCGCTTAGTCGGCTCATAGCAAAACTAAATAGTGTAGCAGGGCGAGGAGACAAACCAGTTCTGCCAGTGGTGCGAATACGCGCCACGATGCACGATTTTTATTGGGTTTGATCCGTGACTGCTGTAAGCTGCTCAGAGATTGGTGTAAAATCCCCGAAATGCTCCCAAGCTCCCGGCGAGAAATACGCTCCTGCCCGTGCCCAATACCGCCGCCAAATTATACAAAAATCGCACCATAACCTACCTGATCCTGGCCGGCACCGGAGTGTTATTCGCGGTGGGCGCCGCTGGATGGATGCGTTACGAGGCAGCAAGACAACTGAACGCTTCTGATTCTTTGATCCAGCACCTACAGGATGTGACCTCCATCCTACGACGGGAATCGCAGCGAATCGACCGCATTGGATCTGCCATCGAGCTTTATCAGGTTGAGCGTGATAACGACAAATTTCGCACGGCCCAGACGAGCAGCGTGGCCCTTTATTCCGATGCGCTTTCTCTTCAGCAGCAAGTACGAGACGATGCTGTTCAGCTACGGTATGCGCAGCAGTTGGCGAGCCAGGCCAACGCGCTCGTAAGCTCGGTCAATGCACTTACTCCGAGCTCGCCTGCGCCTACTGCGCAGTTACTGGCCTGCCGCGAGACCGTGACCCTGATGCTGAAAACGCAGCAGCAACTGCTCCATAAGGCTGTGACCCAGTTCAGCAACATCGGCGTCCGGAGTATGGCACTGACCGTCGGCTTCACGGTATTCGCGGTCATCGTCGTCCTCGTCCTCTTCGGCATTCTGATTCGCGATGCCTATTTCCGGCAGCATAACCAGAGGCAACTCGCTGAGACGAACCAATTGCTCGCCACGACGATTCGCACGCTGCAGCGGCGGGCCCATGAGTCCGAACTGCTGACTTTATCGCGCGATGAGCTTCAGCTATGCATGAAGCCGGAGCAGGTGAGGCAAAGCACTGCCTGCTCTTTGCAAAAGCTATTGCCGGGAACAACGGGCAGCATTTGCGAGATCAGCCGCTCGCGCCAATGGGTCGAGGTACAGGCCAGATGGAATGGCGCCTCTACGCTGCCGGATAACTTCCCCCTCGAATCCTGTTGCGGCCTGCGCTCGGGACATGAGCGGTGGCGCAAGCCGGGACAATCCGAGGTGCATTGCAGCCACTTTACCTCCACCGCTCCTGACAATTATGTCTGCCTTCCCATGATTGCGCACGGAGATACTCTTGGAATGGTTTATGTGGAATGCCCCTCCGCAGGAATTGCGGCGATGGTTGAGGAGCAGGTTGCAGCGCTGCATGACATGGTTGAGATGGCCTCTATGACCATCGCCAACCTGAACCTTCGGAACGACCTGGAGCAGCAGTCGATCCGCGACGGACTGACAGGGCTGTTCAATCGGCGCTTTATGGAAGTAGCTCTGGACCGCGAACTGAGCAGGGCGCACAGGCACGAGAAGCAACTTGCCTTGCTGATGGTGGACCTGGACCACTTTAAGGAAATCAATGACGCCTTAGGTCATGAGGCGGGTGATGGCGTTCTGCGTCAGGCGGCGCAAATCATGAATCGGCTTGTCCGCAGCGACGATATCATCTGCCGGTACGGCGGCGAAGAATTTGTTGTCATCCTTCCGGAAATCTCCCTGGAAAATGCCTGCGCGCGGGCTGAGCGAATACGCAGCGCCATGAGCGACATCCAACTTCACTTTGGCGAAGAGGAGTTGCGCAAAGTTACCATCTCCATCGGCGTGGCTCTTTACCCGCAGCATGGCACAACTGCCGAGCAACTACTGCGAGCCTCGGACCGCGCCCTCTATGCAGCCAAGAACCAGGGACGCAATCGCGTCGTCGTTGACAGTCAGACTGCCGTTGTCTGATGAAGCGAGGCCTCGGATACGGGCCGGCTATTGACTCTTGCGACTGGTTGCCGGTGATGCCGGCTGAGGATAGTAGCCGCTGCGGGTGCGCACGATGAGCCTGTGATATCCGGACGCGTGGGCTTCCACCCTGACGGTACGGTAACCGAGCTCAGTCATTGGCTTGGTGGAGTGGTATCCGATGGTGTACTGGCTGCGAATGTCTTCGGCAACCTCAGCCGCGATGGGGCCTACCTGCAACAGGTTTTTTGGGAAGAACGCGAGCCCACCCGTCTCATCTGAGAGCAACTGGAGGGCCCGCTTGGCGCGCCTCTCTTCACGCGGATCCGTCTCCGGGCCGAAGAGCAAACCGATGGAGTAAACGACCGGTCCCTGCAAATCCTGCACCCTGCGGATGGTCTGCTCCAGGTCAAGGCTGGAGGCGTTGTCCACGCCATCGGTAATGACTAGCAGCACCTGCTTGGGCCTCTTTGCATACTTCTGAAGGTGGTCGGCGGAGGCGACCACGGCGTCGTAGAGGGCGGTCCCGCCGCGCGAATCGATGTGGGAGAGGCCATCGCGAAGTTTGGCGATGCTTGAGGTGAAGTCCTGGTCGATATATGCAACGTCAGAAAAATTGACGACAAACGCTTCGTCATCCGGATTGGACGCCCGCACCAGATCCAGCGCGGCCTCATTCACCGCTGCTCGTTTGTCGCGCATGGACCCTGAGTTGTCGATCAAAATGCCCATCGAAACAGGCACATCCTGGTGCTGAAAGGCCGCGATGGTTTGCGGAACGTCATCTTCCCACACCTTGAAATCGTCCTTGGTCAGGCCGTTGACCATGCGCCGGTGTTCATCGAAGACTGAGACGTTGAGCACCACCTCGTTCACGTTTTGGGTCAGCGTGAATCTGCCGCCGGGACCGCGCTGCAAAACCTCGCCGCGGGTTGCCGGGCCCGGATGCCCCGGGCGGACGGGCACATTGTCCTGCGGGTCGGGAGACACAACGGGGTCGCGATCCACGTTTAAAGGAGGCTGCTGCTCCGGCTGCTGCGCGGCGGGAACCTGCTGGGAACCGGGCGCTCCATTGCCGTTCTGCGCGTAACCAAAGAGCGCTGCGGCCAGAAGAACAATGATGATAAGAGCGAGGCGACTACTGCAATGGCGCATAGTATCCGTTACGTGCGTGAACCGTAAGCTGGGGCAGCCCCGGCGGGGGCACCAGCTTTACCTTCACTTTACGCCATTTCCCGTTGTGCTTTTTATTGGTCGGCGAGTATCCAAGCACGTATTCATTGCGGAGCTCAGCGCTGATTTTTTCGGCCACATCACCCATCTCGGCAAGGTCATCGACTTTGAACAGCCTGCCCCCTGACGATTCGCTGATGTCGTATAGCAACACCGGTCCCAGACGCTCCTCCGGCGTGGCCGCCTCAGGATCAAAGATGCCGATGGAGAAGATCTGCACGTCTGACTCGCGCACGGCTTCGCGAATCTCATTCTCGGTATACCGGCTGCGATTGTCGCCGCCGTCGGAAACCACCAGGAGCGCTTTGCGTTCATATTTGGCCTGCTTCATCTTGTCCAGGCCGTAATAGATGGCATCGAGAAGAGCCGTGCGGTGGCCGGCTTTCACATTCGCCAGCCGCGACTCGATCTTTTCCGGAGAGGACGTAAAGTCCTCGATCAGCTGTGGCCGGTCATTGAACGCAATGACAAAATACTCGTCCTGCGGGTTCGAAGTCTTCAGGAAGGTAAGAATTGAGTCTCGGGCCCGAATGATCTTATCCGCCATGCTTCCGCTCATGTCAAAGATGATTCCGATCGAGACGGGAGCATCCTGCATGGAGAAGGACGTGATGGTCTGAGGGTGATTGTCCTCATAAATATAGAAATTGTTTTTCTCAAGGCCGGTCACGAGCCTGTCCATCGGGTCCGTCACGGTGACTGGAATCAGGACCAGGTTTACGTTGACCCGGTACCGCTCGCCAGGCCGGGCCGATAATCCCTGCTTGCCTTCAACCGCGGGAGGAGCGGTGTTCGGAGCCGGTTTAGGAGCCGGCGGCTGAACGTGGACCTGATTGAGCTGATCTTCCTGCGCACGAGCAGGCCGGGGCGCGCCAAGGGCAGCCAGCAGCAGGAACACGAGGGTCACAGCTGTTGCCACCCCCGCTTTACCAGTGCTGTTACTGGAATGGATCTTCGTAAATGGATTCAAACTGGTCAACGCAGGGCCTCAAGCTGGAACGCACTCGTGTTGGGCATCCTAGCACGCCGGAGCGACGTTTGCGCTACTCGCGCACCCTCCCAGGCAATAAAACCTTCCGCCCGGTTGCGGAATGGAACTGATTTACAATCGGGCAAGATTACAGGCGTAAGAGAAGCACTCTTCCTGCCGCGACCTTTGCGGCATGATCCTACCGAATGGCCCGGATTTACCCATTTCGCGCGCTCCGTTACAACCCTTCGCTGGTCCGTCTCCATGACGTGGTCACCCAGCCTTATGACAAGATCACACCGGCCATGCAACAGGCCTACTACCAGCGCAGTCCGTATAATCTGGTCCGCATTATCCTCGGCCTTCCTGAACTCTTTGATGGGAAAGGCACGCGGGACGTCTATCGCAGGGCCGCTGAGGATTTCGCCGCATGGAAACGCGAGGGCATTCTGACTCAGGAGGCTGATCCCTGCATCTACGCCTATTCGCAGACCTTCCGCCTGCCGGACGCAACGCCGGGGCAGAATGCATTGTGCGAGCGTCGCGGGTTCATCGCGCTCGGAGAGCTCTACGACTACGCCGCCAAAGTTGTCTTCCGCCACGAGCAGACTCTTTCCCGGCCCAAGAGCGACCGCTACAACCTGCTGAAGGCCACGCACGCTCACTTTGGGCAGATATTCATGCTCTACTCCGACCCCGGGCTTACCGCCGACCGGTTGCTTTTCGATTCAACCGGCGCTCCGGACATCGAAGTGGCCGACGAGTACGAGGTCGTGCACCGCATCTGGCGTATCAGCGACCCTGTAACCATCAACCTGATGACCACGGCGCTTGAGGACAACAAGCTCATTATCGCGGATGGCCACCATAGATATGAGACGGCGCTACAGTACGCCCGTGAGCATGCACCGGGCGATGGCGATGGTCTGACGAAGCGAAATCCAGGCTTTGTATCGCAACCGCCCTACCCGGAAGCCGCCACGATGATGACTTTTGTCAACATGGACCGGCCGGGTTTGGTGATTCTGCCCACCCACCGGGTGGTCCACGGGCTCGAGCACTTCTCTCCCACTGCTCTGGTCGAGAGGCTGCGCACCTGGTTTAGAGTGCAGCCTGTTGAGACCAACGACCCGTCCAAGCTGATCGAACTGCTTGGGGCCGAGGCGGGCAAGACAGCCTTTGTGGCTGTGACGGCGGCGGGAAACTTCCTGCTTACCAGCATCCCGGGAGTCGCTGATTCGTTGCTGAAAGATGTTCCGGAACGGCAGCGCGGCCTGGGCACGGTGCAACTCCACGCGCTCATCCTGGAGAAAGCCCTCGGAATCACACCTGAAGCAGTCGCCCGGCAAGACAATCTTCGCTATCTGCGTGACGCCGGCGAGGCAGTCGACCAAGTCCTTCGCCATGAGGCAAATATTGCCTTCCTGATGAACCCGGTCACGCTGGACGAACTTCGGGAGGTCGCATTTGCGGGCGAAGTGCTGCCGCAGAAGTCCACCGACTTTTTCCCTAAACTGCTCAGCGGCCTGACGATCTATGCGATGGATTAAGTACCTGGCGGCGCTCTGCCTGGCCGTCCCGATGCTCATGACGGCACAGGCTGTGCCGGCTGCGCCCGCCGTGCCAAAGGCGCAGACCATGCCGGCGTCGCCAGTACCGCCTGTGCCCCCTCCGGCGGCGCCGCGCGTCGCGCCCCGGTTTCAGGTCCTGATTGACGCGGCACACGGCGGCACGGACACGGGCGCACGGCTGACGTCCGATCTGCTGGAGAAAGACCTGACGCTCAATCTCTCGAACCGGCTACGCTCACTGCTGGCGGCGCGCGGGATTGCGGTTACGACCACACGCAACTCGGATGAGAACCTGTCTGCCGAAGAGCGGGCCGAGATTGCGAACCAGACGCCGTTTGCGGCCTGCATTCTGGTCCATGCCACGGCGACGGGGAGCGGCGTGCACCTGTATACTTCGTCGCTGGCTCGGGCGCCGCTGGTGAAATTCATGCCGTGGCAAACAGCGCAGGCGGCTTATGTGACGCAGAGCATGAAGCTTTCGTCGGACATTGATTCGGCGCTTGCGCACGCGGCTATTCCGGTAACGCTGGGCCGCACTGCATTGCAGCCGTTGGACAGCTTTGCATGCCCGGCTGTGGCCGTGGAACTTGCGCCACTGCAGGGCGGATCGACGACGAAGGCCGAGCCCATTACCGATGAAGAGTATCAGCAGACCGTTCTCAACGCGCTGGCGGCGGCGCTGGAGGAGTGGCGCAACGACTGGAGACAGCAGCCATGATCTCCCGTGCGCAGCGCATTCTGTTTGCCGTGATGCTGGTCGCAGTCGTGGCCATGTCGGCGATTCTTATTCGGCTGCGCGAGCGCGCACAGGAGCGACTGCATACAGTACAGGGTTCAACGCCGGTAATCGAAACTACCACCACAGCGCCACAGACGGTAACGCTGGTGATACCCAACGACCTCGACGGATCCTTACAGGAGGTCCAGCGCAGTCTGTCGCTGCCGGCGGACGACAGCATGAAGGCGCGCGTGCTGCTGGAGACCCTGCTGGAAAGCTTCCACGACTCGCACTCCACGCACTTTATACCCAGCGCGCCCAGCGCTGCCGATGCTTCCCTGTCCTCAGGCACTGAGAGCAACGCAGGAATTGACGACGTGTTTCTGATGCCTGTTCCTTCTGCGAAGCCTGATGCGAACCACGTAACGGCAGATACCAGCGCAGCCAGCGCGGGGACACTCGCCGTGGTTGACCTGAGCGCGGGCTTTGCCGCATCGCAACCCTCGGGAATTGAGCCGGAGACGCTGACTCTGCTTTCGATCATCGGGACGCTGCACGCAAACATTCCTTCCATCACCGAAGTGCGGTTTCTGATCGACGGGCATCCGGCGCAGACGCTGGCGGGACATGCCGACCTGACGCGGACCTATCTGACAGCAGATACCACGACAGGAGCTGCGCAGCCATGAACATTGGCGTTTTTGATTCGGGATTTGGCGGGCTGACCGTGTTGCGGGCGCTGCTGGAGAAACTTCCCGGGCAGGATTATGTCTATCTGGGAGACACGGCCCGCCTGCCTTACGGGGCCAAATCGCAGGCGACGGTGGCGCGGTATGCGGTATCGAGCGCGGGCTTTCTGGTGGACCAGGGAGCGGAGTACCTGGTGATTGCCTGCAACACGGCATCTGCGCTGGCGCTGGATGAGATTCGCGCCGCGGTTCCGGTTCCGGTGCTGGGCGTGATTGAGACCGGGGCCAATGCCGCACAGGCTTCCACAAAATCCGGAGATGTGCTGGTCATAGCGACGGCCGCTACGGTCGAGAGCCATGCTTATGCCGCTGCCTGCAAGCAGCGCGGAATGCGCGCCTATGAAAAAGCCTGCCCGCTGCTCGTTCCGCTTGTAGAAGAGGGATGGATTGAGCATCCGGTGACCGAAGAAGTTTTGAGGATTTATCTGGATGAGCTGTTAGCGGAATCGGCCCGCGCTGGGCTGAGGCCGGACACGCTGGTGCTGGGATGCACGCACTATCCGCTGCTTCGCGCGCAGATTGAACGGAAGCTTCCGGCTGGGATTCGCGTGATCGACTCCGCCGATGCGACGGCGACGCAGGTTGCGGGAGCGCTCGGGGTTCCCGCGCCAACAGATGATCCGCAATCCGAACGCAGCTTCTATGCCACTGATTCCGTCGAGAAGTTCCGGAAGCTGGGCACACGTTTCCTGGGTCAGCCGATTGAGTACGTCCAGCTGATTGATTTAGGAGGCTGAAGGCTCTTTAGGCGGCTGAAGGCTCAGAGCCAGGCACTGAAGAGGCGCGCTGCGGAGCCGAGCCACTTCAGATTGTCGCGCCTTCCCTGGAAGTACCGCACATTCACTTCAAGCGTTCCCAAATCTTCGAGGTCCCTGAACGCCACAAACTCGGCGGCGATGCGGTCAGGGGTGAAGAACAACTGGAAAGGCTCTCCGGCCATCTTTACGCGGGCTGCGAGCGCGTCGAGCACCATCCGCTCCATGGGGGGAACAGCATCCCGCGGCATCCCGTAATCCAGCGCTACGCCGCTTCCCGGCGCCTGCGACGCAATGTAGTCGACCGTGCCGCGAAATGCGGGCAGCGTAAGATACGGAACCACACCCAGCCATGTGAAGAAAGCCGGCTCGTTCTCGTTGAAGCCTGACTCGGCAAGCCGATCGGCGAGCGACTGCCGCTCGAAATCCACGGCAACGTAGGTCAAATTCGCCGGAACCGCAATTTGATTCCTGGCGATAAGGCCGCGCTTCCACTGCTGCGTGGCGGGATGGTCCACCTCAAACACGTGAAGATCGGGCCACGGGTTGCGATGAGCGAAGGTATCGAGACCGGCGCCGAGCAGAACATACTGCCGCACACCGGCGTCGACCGCACGGCGGAGATTGTCTTCGGCATAGCGGCTGCGCGCCACGATGAACGCGCGCATGCCCAGGGCAAAGGGCTGGTGACGACCGGGCGCATCGCGCTGCAGGTCCTCCACGTACTCCTGGCCCAGGATCGGAACCGCAACCGGGTCCGTGAACACCAGCGGCGAGTCGTACATCTGGTGCGCCGCGCGCCGCATTGCGACGCGCAGCGCTGTTCGCGATGGCCTGGCCTCTTCCATGGTCCGTTCTCTGTAGTTTAGCTTTCCAGACTGCTATTCTTATCTCTTTGGAGGAAGCAAGACACATGCTCAATCTTGAAGGCCGCGTGGCCGTTGTCTTTGGACTTGCGAATAAACGCAGCATTGCCTGGGGTATTGCACAAAAACTCCACGCAGCGGGAGCGAAGCTTGCCATCGGCTACCAGAACGAACGGCTGAGGGCCGAAG
>JASHUR010000318.1 GCA_030039895.1 Acidobacteriaceae bacterium
CGACGAGAACCTTGCGGTTCTCCCGAAGAAGATCGACTGCCGGACGAACATTGTTCGTGCGGCGCTTCGATACATTGAAGATGTCGCTCAGATCAGTGTCGAGGGGAAGCTCGCCGGGAGAGAGTTGCTGATCGAGCGCATGCTGATAGAACTCGCCCACCGTCACATCCATTTCATCAACGGTAAGATCGGTATCACCGTGCGCGACGACGGGATCGGTATCGCCGAGCCTGCGTCCAATGCGATCCATGTAGAGCAGCTTTTTCATCGCGCCCCAGCCTTTGTAACGCTTCCGCCAGTTGGAGCGGGGCGTCAGCCATACCGCGAACGTCTCAGCGAAGTCTTCGTCGGGGTGCTTTTGCCCGTACCAGCCCTCCATGTGCCGCACGAACTGGCGCGAAAACGGAACCGGTTTGTAGTTGTCCCGGTAAGGCCGCCGGAACGGTCCGAAGAGGTAGCGCCATTCTTCCGTTTTATATAGCGCATAGGCGTAATTGAAAGCGTGGCCGGCCTCGTGGCGCATATACATCATGATCTGCCGCGCGTCTTCAATGTCGTTCATTTCCGATTCAAGACGCTGCAGTTTCGGATCGGCCAGGTAAAACGGGATTCCGATGACAGGCTCCAAATTCGGACAGCCCCACTCATCGGTGAGGTAGCACTTGGGGCGGAACCTCTTGAGCCCCTTGGCGCCAAGCTCCTTGTAGAGTTGCTGGACGAAGCGTTCGAGTGGAGAGCCTTCCAGCTTCAGGCCGAGTTGCTGAATCGGCTTGGACAGGATCTCCTGGACCTCGGCCGGCGCTTTTTCGAAATTGGCCACAGATGGTCGAAGCGTAGCACAGGCCGGGCAGAGTTCGACTGAACATTAGTCACTATCTGGGTAACAATGAGGCAAGGCCGCATGCTTTTCCCGGTCCTGACCGCCTACCCGTCAGCCGAACCATCCTCCATTTGCTCCAGCCCCGCCAGCTCTTCCTCGGGCACATCCCACTTCTTCAGAATCGTGTAAATCACGCCCGTCGAGAAACCTGCACGCACCAGCATGCGCATCACCCGCGCTGCCTCTTTCTCGTTCGCCGGCTTCTTGACGCCCTTGCGCTCCAAATGTTTCCGCGCCAGCTCTTCTTCATTCACGCCTTCGTAGGCGGCATTGAGGGTCGCTGCGATCACTTCGGCGCGCACACCCTTTACTACCAGGTCCTGCCGCACGCGCCGCTTGCCAAAGCTCGCATTCTCCTGGCGCAGCCGGGCATAGTTAGCCGCATAGTCGGTATCGTTCAGGTAGCCGTACTCCTTCAGCCGCGCCAGCACCGCATCTATTTTGGCTTTGCCCGTCTCGCCCGGCTCAACCCGGTTCCGCATCAGGCGCGACAGCTCCGCAACCGTCCGCATGCGCCGCCCCAGCGCGTTCACCGCGTACTCGTAAAGCGCCGCCTCGGTCAGCGGCTCGGGCTTCTTCTTTGCGCGTTTAAAGGGCATACCTCACTTCGTCCACTGATCGACCCAGTCGTTCACCGTCTTGTACCAGAGCTCGGAATCCTGCGGCTTCAGCACCCAGTGGCCCTCATCCGGAAAATACAGCATCTTCGACGGGACCCCCATCCGTTGCAACGTGGTGAACAGCTGATACCCCTCGGACACATCCAGCCGATAATCCAATTGCGAGTGGACCACGAGCGTCGGGGTCTTGAAGTTGGCCTCGGCCAGCATCGGCGACCAGCGCCGGTACATGGCCCGGTCAGTCCACGGAGTCCCCTTGAACTCCCACTCCATGAACCACAGCGCGTCGGTCGTCCCATAGGCCGACACCGGATTGAACATACCGTCGTGCGTCACAATGCAGCGGAAGCGGTGCGTGTGCCCCAGAATCCAGTCCGCCATGTAGCCGCCGTAGCTCCCGCCCAGCACGCACTCCCGCGTCTTGTCGATAAACGGATTGTGGACCTCCGCATAATCCAGCCCGCGCATCAGGTCGATGTACGGCCTTCCACCCCAGTCGCCGTTCACAGCATCAATAAACGCCTGCCCGTATCCCGTCGACCCACGCGGATTAATCATCACCACCACATACCCGTTGGCGGCAAACAGCTCCGGGTTCCAGCGATAGCTCCACGCTTCGCCCCACGCGCCCTGCGGCCCTCCGTGAATCAGAAATTTCACCGGATACTTCTTCCCCGGGTCGAAGCTTGGCGGCTTGATGATGAATCCCTGCACCCGCACTCCGCCAATGGAGCGGAACCAGAAGGCCTGCATCTCCTGCATGTTCAGTTGCTCGAGCAGCGCATCGTTCAGGTGCGTGACCTGCCGCTCCTCCGCAACGGCAAACGCCGGCCCGCTCGATCCATCCTCCGTGCCGGGCAGAACCGCTGCACTGCTCTGCACGTTCAGCGCGTAGACCTCGCCCGGCATGCGCACGGTTGTTTTGGCCGCAATCAGCAGCTTCCCGTCAGGGGTAACATGCAGATCGCCGTACTCGCCGCGCCGCGTGTACTTCACAAAGTGCGACCCGTCGATGTCAACTGACGCCACCCTCTCATCGCCTTCATCGCCGTAAGCGAAATAGATCGTCTTCGAGTCCGGCGCCCAGGTAAACTCGTCCACCCAGCGGTCGAATTTCGGCAGCACATCCCTGATCTTTCCCGTAGTGCGGTCATACACCACCAGCCGGAACCTGTCGCTTTCGTATCCGGCACGCGCCTGCGAACGCCAGGCAATATATCTTCCGTCCGGCGAGTAGCGCGGCGTGTGGTCGCCCCCCGGTGAAGTCGAAATCTTCACCGGCCTGGCATTCGGATCATCCAGCCGCAGCGTGAAAATGTCGATATTCGTGCTGGTTGCGGCCACCGGGTCCAGGTCTTCCTCGAACGCAATCTCCTTCCCGTCCGGAGAAAACCCGTACTGCCGTGGCCCCTCCAGTTGGAACGGCGGAACTTCATGCGGATCACCCGGGTTCAGATCACGTGGCGCACCCCCATCCACGGAAACCAGAAACAGGTGGCTGCGCTTGTCGCCCGTAAATTCATTCCAGTGCCGGTAGAGCAGATGCGTGAAGATCATCGCCTTCACCTTCGACTCTTTCTTCTCTTCATCACGCTGCTGGTTGCAGGCGTCGTCGCTGCAATCCGGATACACCCTCGACACAAACAAAATGTGCCTGCTGTCCGGCGACCATATCGCCCCGCTCGTCCCTGTGCTCAGCGACGTCAGCCGGTGCGGCTCGCCGATTGTACCTTGCGTGGTGTCAAAATCCGCCAGCCATATCTGCTGGCGGCCATCGCGCGCGCTCTCAAACAGAATCTGCTTTCCATCCGGCGAAAATCGCCCGCCGCTCTCGCCCGCCATCGAGGCCGTCAAGGCCCGCGCCGGACCGCCTGCGACCGGAACAATCCACAGATGCGAGGTCAGCGTGTTCTCGTCGAGATCCACGTCTGTCGCCGAATACATCACCCAGCGCCCGTCGGGCGAGACAGAAATGCCGCCCAGCCGCCGCATCTGCATCAAGTCTTTGAATGTAATGGGCCGCCGCGCCTGTGCCCCAGCCGCCGGACCGAGCAAACACCCCAGCAAAAGACTCGCCGCAATCCGGCCCCGAACCGTCCCAAGCCTCATTCCGCCAATTATGGGCACCTTACGGCGGCGCGTCCAGCGTCATCGTTACAGGCA
>JASHUR010000319.1 GCA_030039895.1 Acidobacteriaceae bacterium
CGCGACGACGGTCGAGGTGCTGGACATTTATGCAGCCAGCGAAGACCCTGTAGAAGGGGTCACGTCCGAGGCGCTGGTGCGGGCCATCGGGCAGAGCGGTGTGGAGTATGCTGCGTCGACGGAAGAGGCTGTGGAGCGCGTGGTCGCGCAGGCCGAAGACGGTGATGTGATTCTGACGCAGGGGGCGGGAAGTGTGTCGGGGATTGCCCCGAGGGTCTTGGAGCGGCTGGGCTAGAGCCGAGAACAGCCCGTTGGTTTCAATACTCGACGGAATCGAGAAACAGGCCGCTTGGGGGAGCAGTGGCCCCGGCGGCGGAGCGGGAGCGGCTGTTGAGGATGGTGGTGATATCACCGGGCTCGATGTGGCCGCGGCCGACGTCTAGAAACGTGCCGACAAGATTGCGGACCATGTGGTGCAAGAATCCATTGCCGCGAACTCGGTAGATCAGAAGGTCTGCTTCTTCCTTCCAACACGAAGAATAGATGGTGCGGACGTTATCGGGTGGAGAGTCGAGGTTGGCCTGTCGATTCGCGAGGTCGGGGTCGGAGGCGGCGAACGAGGTAAAATCGTGCTCGCCGACGACGATTATAGCGGCCTGCTGCATTTTTTCCACATCAAGGGGCCAGTTGAGGGCATAGACGTAGCGGGCGAGCCAAGGAGGGCAGATTTCGCCCCGAAAGATGCGGTATTCGTAGGTCTTAGCGCGGACACTGTGGCGGGCGTGAAAGCCCGGGTCAGTATGCTCGGCGGCCAGAACGCGGATTGCGGACGGCAGGGTGCGGTTGAGGGCACGCAGAAGGTTTTCCGGAGGAATGGGAGCGGACAGCTCAAAGGATGCGACCTGGGCGCGGGCATGAACTCCGGCATCGGTTCGGCCGCTGCCATGGGGGAGCATCCACTCGCCGGTGACGCGCTCGATGGCCGCGGCCAACTCGCCCTGGATGGTGATCAAGCCCGGCTGGATCTGCCAGCCGTGAAAATCGGTGCCGTCATAAGCGAGGGTGAGCTTCCAGTTCAACATTCTTCTTGGGGCATCGTACCGGTTTTCCAATGGCATCTTCTCAAATTTTCAAGAAGTTCTGGGTCTTTTAAGGGTGCTCGAACATCAGACACCCTACGATATACTCAGGCGTGCTTTCGCCGGAAGATTTGAGGGAACGAAGCCGATGCGGGGCACGTATAGAAGTGTGGCCGGGTAAGATGCCGGTAAGAGGGTAGTTCCTGCCAGATGGTGCGGCAAGGCGCTCAACGGCAAACATTTAGGAACGGCGCCCGAAGTGATTGCGCTGGTTGCATTTGTGGAGAGGTCGAATGGACTTGTTTGGAGAGCGCCCGCAGGCGCTGTGTGAAAAGCCAACTGGAAGTTCAAGCCTGTTTATGAGATTGAGGGCAGCTGCGGTGGTTAGCTGCGTGCTGGCGAGTACGATGCCGGGATACGCTCTGCAGCCCTTGCAGCAGAACACGCAGCAGGTCCCCTCCGCACCCGCGGCCCAAACCGGCGCAAGAGGGCTTCCACCGGAGCCGACGCCAAACTACACGCAGCCGCTGTTCATGCGTCCGGGGACGATTGACTTTACTAAGCCGCGGGGCTATTGGATGAATCCGCTGGCTCCATATCTGCCGATGACGGTTCCTCGAGGCAACTTTATGAACGCTCCGCGACTGAAGGATCTGTTGCGGGACGGGAAGATTTATCTGAGCCTGAGCGATGCCATTGTGCTGGCGCTTGAGAACAACTACGACATCGCCATCCAGCGGTACAACCTGAATATTGCTGATACCGACCTCCTGCGGGCCAAGGCAGGCGGAACACTGTTTGGCGTGAACAGCGGTCTGGTAACGGGCACCCTGGGCGACTCAGGCCAGACGGTGACTGGCGGTGGAGGGCCGGGCGGCACGAGTGTTGCCTCTGGCGGCGCTGGTTCAGGCGCGGGAGGTCTGGCGCTGACCACCAACGGCGGCGGGCCTGCACCCGAGAATATGGATCCGGTGTTCAGCGGCAGTATTGAATTGCAGCGACAGAAGTCGCCGGAGTTGAATACGATCTTTTATCCGAGCGGGTCGCTGACGCAGAATACGAATACCTACAATTTTGCCTACAATCAGGGGTTCATTACTGGGACTGCGTTGCAGGTGTCGTTCGATAATAACTACACGACCTCCAACAGCTTCTTTAGTCCTTACAGCCCGGCGTATCAGACAACGTTCAACGCGCAGATCACGCAGCACCTGTTGCAGGGGTTTGGCTGGGGCATCAATGGCCGTTTTATTGTGCAGGCGAAGAATGACCGCCGGATTGCCGACTCTGCTTTTCGGCAGCAACTGCTGTACACCATCAATCAAGTCGAGAACATCTACTGGGGACTGGTAAGCGCGTACGAAGACTTGCAGGCGAAAGAGCGCGCGGTGCAGCAGTCCACACAACTGCTTAAGGATGACGAGAAGCAACTGCAGGTGGGTACTCTGGCTCCGCTGGATGTGGTGAGTGCGCGAAGCGGGCTGGAGACGGACCGGCAGGCGCTGATTTCGTCGGAGAGCAACCTGGAATATCAACAGTTGTTGATGAAGCAGGCGATCACCCGGAGCCTGGATGATCCCGCAATCGCCAACGCTCCAGTGATTCCGACGGACCGCGTGAGCTTGGCTGAGACGCCGGAAGAGCATGAGACGGTGGATGAACTGGTGCGGCAGGCAGATGCCAACAGCCCTTCGATTGAGCAGGCGCTGCTGACGCTGAAGAACGACCGAATCACGCTGAAGGGCGAGAAGAATGGCCTGCTGCCGACGCTGGATGCATACGCGTTCTACGGCGCTACCGGGCTGGGCGGTATACAAAGCCCGTACTGCGTCAACTTTGAGACGGGTGTGCCCTGCCCTACGACGGGGTCAGGAAGCTACCCGCCGGTCACATATGGCACCGCAGTCTCAAACCTGTTCAACAGCAGCGGCCCGAATAAGGGAGTTGGTTTTAACCTCAGCATTCCGATACGCAACCGTGTAGCGCAGGCAGCGCAGGCGCGCTCAATGCTGGAGTATCGCCAGGCGCAGATGCGCTTGCAGCAGCTCTACGTGCAGACGCGGATGCAGGTGATCAATGCGCAGTATGCGCTGACGAACGACCGCGCGGCAGTGCAATCGGCAAGGGTGACGCGGAATTATGACCAGCAGAGTCTGCAGGCGGAGGTTACCAAACTGCACTTGGGTGCTTCGACGACGCAGAATGTGTTGCAGCAGCAGCGTACCCTGGCGACGGCAGAGAGCGAGCTGATTTCTGCGACGGCGAAGTATGCGATTGACCGTGCGGCGCTCCAGGAGATTCTTGCGAGCACGCTGGACCGCTACAACATTTCCATTGTTGATGCGGTGTCAGGCAAGGTGAACACTATGCCAGCAATACCGGGGATTGTGCCGGCGAAGAGGGAGCCAGTGGTCACAGTCCCGAACCAGCAGCAGAACCTGCGACAGCAGGAAGAGCACAACCCGGTCCAAGTACCGCCCCAGACGCCACCCCAGGTGCCGCCGATGACCAATCCTCAACAGTAAGAACAGAGAAATTGCTGCAACATGGCCCCGGCGCGCTGCCGGGGCTTTTGTTCGCGGATTTCGACCTCGGTTTTATGCGCGAGAGGCCGCTGCGCCTGATAAAATCAGATGAATCTACTCCTGGGAGACGCAATGCAGGCAATTCTTGCGCTCGAAGACGGGCGCATCTTCCGCGGGGAAGGACACGGCGCCAAGGGCGAGTGTTACGGCGAGGTCGTTTTCAATACATCCCTAACCGGGTATCAGGAAATTTTCACAGATCCGTCGTATGCGGGGCAGATTGTTGTTCTGACCAACCCGCAGATCGGCAATTACGGTACGAATCTCTCGGACAACGAAGCCAACAAGCCCTACATTGAGGGACTGGTGACGCGGGAATTCTCTCCGGTGTCGTCGAACTGGCGTTCGCAGCAGGTTGCGGACGAATATCTGGAGCGGTTCCAGGTGCCGGTGATCTCAGAGATCGATACGCGGGCGCTGGTGCGGCACTTGCGTACCCACGGCGTGATGCGTGGCGTGATCTCGTCGATTGAGACGAACCCGGATGTGCTGGTCGAGAAGGCGCGGTCCATCCGAAAGATGGATGGGACGGACCTGGCGAAGGTGGTTTCAACCAAGGCCCGGTATGAGTGGGAGCCGGACGGGCCTGATCCACTGGATCAGCCAACCGTTGAGGAAGAAGGCGAGGCTACGTCTCCTGCGCCTGCTCCACACCTGCACGTTGTGGCATACGACTTCGGGATTAAGAAGAACATTCTGCGCATGCTTTCGCGAGAGGGCTGCCGGGTGACGGTGGTTCCGGCGGAGACTTCGGCAGAGGATGTTATGTCGCTGAATCCAGATGGGGTGTTTCTGTCGAATGGGCCGGGCGATCCGGAGCCGGTAACGTATGCGCAAGAGAACATTCGTAAGCTGGTGGGACGGACTCCGATCTTTGGGATTTGCCTGGGGCATCAACTGATTGGGCTCGCGCTGGGCGGCAGGACATACAAGCTGAAGTTCGGGCACCACGGTGGGAACCATCCCGTGAAGCAGATGGAGAGCGGCAAGGTGGAGATTACCTGCCACAACCACAACTTCGCTGTCGATCCTGATTCAATGAAGGTGAGCCAGGTTGACCTGACGCACATCGACCTGAACGACAACACGCTTGAGGGTCTGCGACACCGGACGATGCCGCTGTTCAGCGTGCAGTATCATCCCGAAGCGAGCCCAGGGCCCCATGACTCGAATTATCTGTTCCGCGACTTCCGCGTGCTGATGGAGGAGTGGAAGAGATGACGGGCATGCGAGATTTACATCTGAGTTATTTTGAAGCGGCGGGGCTTATTCCCGCCGTTTTTCTGGAAGCTTGAACATAGAACTTGTACGAAGGGCAGAACATCTGAATGCCACGCAGGAATGACATTACGAAGATTCTGGTGATCGGCTCGGGGCCGATTGTGATTGGGCAGTCCGCGGAGTTTGACTATTCGGGCACGCAGGCGTGCAAGGCACTCAAGTCTGAAGGATATGAAGTGGTACTGGTGAATTCGAACCCAGCCACGATCATGACCGATCCGGAGCTGGCCGACCGCACGTACATTGAGCCGCTGACGGTGCAATATGTCGAGGAGATTCTGCGCATTGAGTCGGAGATGCTGCGCAAGGAAGGACGCGGCGGCAAGTTCGCGCTGCTGCCGACAGTGGGCGGGCAGACGGCACTGAACCTGGCAGTGGCATTGGCGGATGCGGGGATCCTGGACAAGTTCGATGTGGAGCTGATTGGCGCGAAGCTGGAAGCGATCAAGAAGGCCGAGGACCGGTTGCTGTTCAAGGACGCGATGACACGCATCGGCCTGGACATGCCGCGTTCGGCGCTGGTGAACAACCTCCGCGACGGTGTGGAGTTTGCGGGGAAGATTGGGTTTCCGGTAATTATCCGGCCTTCGTTCACTCTGGG
>JASHUR010000320.1 GCA_030039895.1 Acidobacteriaceae bacterium
CCGGAGCGTGTGGCGCATCTGGCGGCGAGCGCTACGTTCCTGCGCGAGGGGCTGAAGAGCCTAGGCTATGACACGGGGCTTTCTGAGACGGCGGTGATTCCGTTGATGCTGCACGACGACGCGAGGACGGCACTGTTTGCGCGCCGGCTGCGGGATTATGGCGTGCTGGTTTCGCCGGTGCTGTTTCCGGCAGTGGCGCAAGGCGCGGCCAGGCTGCGGCTATGCGTAACGGCGGCGCACACAAGAGAACACCTCGAGTTTGTGCTGGACGCGTTCAACAAGATCCGGAACGAGTAGCAAGTGACGGCACTGGTCACGGGCGCCAGCGGGTTTCTGGGCGGGCGGCTGGTGCAGGTATTGGCAGAGCAAGGCGAGCCGGTGACGGTACTGGCGCGTAAAAGCTCTGACCTGCGGCATCTTGATGGGCTGACCGGAATTCGCGTAGTGCGGGGCAGCCTGACCGACAGGGAACCACTGCTGGAGGTGGTTCGCGACGTCACGCATATCTTCCACTGCGCGGCGGCGTCAACGGACTGGGCGCGGCAAGAAGTTTTCACAGAGAGCAATGTACGAGGCACGGAGACGCTGCTGGCTGCGGCGCGCGAGGCGCGTGGCCTGGAGCGTTTTGTGCATGTGAGCACCACGGATGTGTACGGGTATCCGGTGATTCCGTGCGGTGAGTCGGGCGAGATGCGGGATGTGGGCCTGCCATATAACCGGACGAAGATTCTGGGCGAGAAGGCAGTGTGGAGGGCGGCGCGGGAGGATGGGCTGCCGGTGACGGTGGTGCGTCCGGCGACGATTTATGGGCCGCGGGGCAAGGCGTTTGTGACGGACATTGCGGAGCTGCTGCACCAGAGGCTGATGGCATACATTGGCGGTGGGCGGACGACGGGCGGGTTTCTTTACGTCGATAACGCAGTGGATGCGATGCTGGCGGCGGCTCAGGACAAGGCGGCGCTGGGGCAGGTCTATAACCTCTCCGATGGGACCGGAGCGAACTGGCAGGACTATGTAGGCGGGCTGGCGGATGGGCTGGGATGCAGGCGTCCGTGGATTGATTTGCCGTATGGGATCGCGATGGCGGTGGCGGGGGCGATGGAGATGCCGTATCACCTGGTCAAGGCGCTGCCGGGGCGTCCGATGCTGACGCGGCATGCGGTGTATCTGCTGGGGCGGGACCAGGAGTATCCGAGTGACAAGGCGCGGGCGGAGCTGGGGTTCAGGCCGAGGGTGTCATTGGCGGAGGGGATTGCGCGATCGGTGGAGTGGGTGAAGGGGCTGAACCGTCGTTAGGCGTAGGCCTTGAAGGCGAGGACGGCGTTGAGTCCGCCGAAGGCGAAGGAGTTGGAGAGGCAGGCTTCGACGTGGGCCTTGCGGGGCTCGTTAGGGATGACGTCGAGGTCGCAGTTGGGGTCGGCGGTGAGGTAGTTGGCGGTGGGCGGGAGCGTGCCGCAGCGGAGGCTGAGGATGCTGGCGACGGCCTCGAGGGCTCCGGCTGCGCCGAGTGCGTGGCCGTGCATGGATTTAGTTGAGCTGATGGCGAGCTTGTCGGCATGCGCGCCGAAGGTTTCTCGAATGGCCGCGGTCTCGATGCGGTCGTTGGCCTCGGTGGCGGTTCCGTGGGCGTTGATGTAGCCGATCTGCTCGGGCGCGAGGCGGGAGTCGCGGAGTGCGCCGCGCATGGCGCGGACGGCTCCGGTAGCGGCGGGCTGGGTGATGTGGCAGGCATCGGCGGACATGCCGAAGCCGACGATTTCGGCGATAGGACGCGCGCCGCGAGCGAGCGCGGAGTCGAGGGTTTCAAGAACGAGCATGGCCGCCCCTTCGCCGAGGACCAGGCCGCTGCGTTCAAGGGAAAAGGGACGGCAGGTGTCCTTGCTGATGACGCGCATGGCCTCCCAGGCCTTGAGGTTGCCGAGAAAGAACGGGGCTTCGCTGCCGCCGGTGATGGCAATGGGAGCGGCGCCGGAGCGGACCATCCAGAAGGCCTGCCCGATGGCGTGGGTGGCCGAAGCGCAGGCGGTAGAGATGGCGTAGGACGGGCCTTCGAGGCCGAACGCCATGCAGATGTGGCTGGCGCCGGCGTTGCTCATGCTGAGCGGGATGGTGAAGGGGTGAACGCGGGTCCTGCCGTTGTGGAAGAGCTCATAGTAGCCGCTTTCCTCGATGGGGCGGCCGCCGAGGCATGATCCAGCGATGACCGCGGCGGACTCACGCAACTCGGGCGTGAGCTCAAGGCCGGAGCTGGCGATGGCTTCGCGCGCGGCGATGAGAGCGAACTGGGCGAAGCGTTCCATGAAGCTGAGGTCCTTGGCGTCGATGTGTTCTTCGGGGACGTAGTCAGCGTATTCTGCACCATTGTTGAAGCGGATGGGCGCAACATAAGTGCCGGTCAGCGGGCGAATGGCGGAGGTTCCGGTGGAGATGCCGCGCCAGAAGGCATCCGTGCCTTTGCCGAAGGCGCTTACGACGCCGGTTCCGGTGACGACGACGCGGTTCGTGCTGGTCAAGGAAGGACTCACAGCGGCTACTCGGCGGGCGAAGAGGCGCCACTTGCGGCGTCCTTCGCGGCATTCTTGGCTTCAAGGAGTTGGGTGATGCCGTCGACCATCTGGTGGATGTTCGTGACCTGCTTGGCCTGCTCATCATCGATCTCGATGTCGAATTCGCTTTCGAGATCGAAGAGGATGTTCAATCGATCCAGCGAGTCGATGCCGAGAGATTCAAAGCTGCTGTCTGGCGTAACGGTTTCGAGCGGGATGCGCTTCGAGGTTGCTATGACTTTTAGTACTCGATCCTGAACGGTTGGCGTGGACAAATTCTGCAGAGATCCTGTTGTGGTATGGGCGCCGATCCATGTGATAGATGAGCGTGCCTCATTCTAACCTGAATTGGGCCTTCCCGCTGAAAATGAACTGGGGTTGTCCCGTAAATGGAAGATGGGACTTTGGATGTCACGCGACGGATAGCCACTGAGCCAGAAGAGAAGCTATCGGGAGCGAGCCGCCGCGGATGAGCAGACGGGGCCGTCCACTTGACAGGCAAGTGAACCGGGAGCAGTCTGGTTGCGGAGGATTCCACTTGTATGTCTAGTAAAGAGCGGGAGCCGGCACAGATCCTGCAGGGGACGCTGGACCTGATTGTGATGCGGACGCTGGAAACCATGGGGCCGCAGCATGCGTATCAGATTGCGACGCGGCTGGAGCAGGTTTCAGACC
The DNA here is from genome assembly GCA_030039895.1 of Acidobacteriaceae bacterium. Lineage (GTDB taxonomy): Bacteria > Acidobacteriota > Terriglobia > Terriglobales > Acidobacteriaceae > Silvibacterium. Next base: position 3,222 of record JASHUR010000320.1, read on the forward strand.
AACTGCTGAGTTTGAACCAGGGGACCCTGTATCCGGCGCTGGTGCGGCTGGAGCAATACGGCTGGATTGCAGGCGCGTGGGGGCGCACGGAGAACAATCGCGAGGCGAAGTTTTACGAGCTGACACGTGCGGGGCGGAAGGCTCTGGAGAAAGAGACGGAGCGCTGGCGGACGATGGCGGCGCTGGTGGAGCGTTTTCTGGCTGAGGAGGCCTGATGGCGGCCTGGGCGCGGCGGTTATGGGCGAGGTTGCGGGGATTGTTGGGCGGCGGACGCAGTGATGCGGAGCGGGCACGGGAGATTGCGTCGCATCTGGCGCTGCTGGAAGAGGAATTTCGCGCGAAGGGATTGAGTGAAGAAGAGGCGCGGAGGCAGGCGCATATCCGGCTGGGGAATGCGACGGTGATTCGGGAAGAGGTGCGGCAGATGAGTGGGGTTCCCTTTATGGAAAACCTGTGGCGGGACGTGGCGTATGCGTTGCGGCAGATACGGAAGTCTCCGGGGTTTGCGGCGACAGCGATTGTGACTTTGGCGCTGGGAGTGGGCGTGAACACGGCAGTGTTCAGTGTTGTGAACGGGTTGCTCCTGAGCTCGCTGCACATCCGGCAGGAGAGCCGTGTGGTCACGGTGGGGTTCAAGCAGAAGGGCACGTCGTGGATTTCCAATTTTTCCTTTGCGGAATTTCGCGATCTGCGTGACCAGACGAAGGATGTTTTCTCGGATGTGTTTGCCGAGCAATATGGGCTGGATGGGCTGAGCGTGCAAGGGAGCCAGCCGGAGCGCGTGTTTACCGGTTATGTTTCCGGAAATTATTTCGAGGCGCTCGGAGTGCGGCCGCTGCTGGGGCGTTTTTTCCTGCCTTCGGAGGGCAAAACGCCGGGAGCCGATCCGGTGATGGTGCTTAGCTATGCCTACTGGAAGCGATATTTTGGCGGAGATCCGAATGTCATTGGCCGGCATGTGTCGCTCGATGGCCACCCGATGACCATTATTGGTGTGGCGCCGCGCAGTTATAAGGGCGTGGTTACGCTGCTGGCGGTGCAGGCTTATCTGCCTCTGGCGATGGTGGTGCCTGTGGAGAACATTCCGCAGGACATCTGGAACAAGCGCGCAAACAGGAACATGTATGTTTATGCGCGTCTTGCTCCGGGTGCTTCAGCGCAGCAAGCGGACGCAGCCCTGGCAGTGCTTGCACACCGCTTTGCCAGCGAGCACCCGAAGTCTGAGAAAGACGCGGAGTTGCGAGGGTTTCCACTTTATCTGGCAAGGACGGGCAATCTTGACGCACGGAACTCCATCGCGGTGGTCTCGGCATTCTTTCTGGGACTTACAGGGCTGGTTCTTCTGCTGGCGTGTGTGAACGTTGCCAATCTGCTGATGGTAAGGGCCACGGTGCGGCAGCGGGAGATGGTGATCCGTTCGGCGCTGGGCGCGCAGCGGTCGCGACTGGTGCGGCAGATGCTGACGGAGAGCATACTGCTCGCGCTTTTTGGCGGCGTGGGTGGAATTGGACTGGGGATGTTGGGAAGCACCATGCTGCGGTCAGTGAATCTGCAGACCGACCTGCCGCTCTATTTTGATTTTGGCTTCGACTGGCATGTCTTTCTGTTTTCCGTGGGAACTGCGCTGCTGGCCGGGGCGCTGGTTGGCCTGCTTCCGGCGATGCGGGTTGCCCGCGCCAACCTGAATGTAATTCTGCGCGAAGGCAGCCGCACGGTGGTGTCAGGCGGCGGGAGATTCCGTGATGCACTGGTGGTTGTGCAGGTGGGCAGCGCATTGGTGTTGCTGATCGTCGCGGGACTGTTTTGCCGGAGCCTGGTGAAGCTGGAGCACGTGAACCTTGGATTCAATCCGTCGCATGTGCTCGCAATGACCACTGACCCCAGCGAGATTGGCTACAACGACGCACAGAGCCGGGATTTTTACCAGAGTCTGCTAACACGCCTTCGTGCTCTGCCCGGAGTCGAGTCGGCGACGACGTCCGGATCGATTCCCATGGGAGTGATCGACAACACCTCAGATTCTGTAACGGTCAGCGGCTATCAATTACCGCCGGGTCAGGTCGCGCCGCAAATTCCATACACCGTGATCTCGACGGGCTACTTCCGTACCATGCAGATTCCCTTAATCGAAGGCCGGAGCTTCAGAAATTCCGATGACGACAAAAGCCCTTATGTGGCGATTGTGAGCGAGGCCATGGCGAAGAAATTCTGGCCGCATGAGGATGCCATTGGCAGGACGTTCACGGCGGGCAGAGATGCGGCGCACCCACTACAGGTGGTCGGAGTGGCCAGGGACGCACGCTATCAGGACATCGACGGGCCGATAGCTCCTTATTTCTATCTGCCCTATCTCCAGCACTACCAGCAGAACTCGCTTGAGTCGTTGGAACTGCGCACGGCGGGGGATCCGAATGCAGTGATCCCGGAAATTGAGGGTGCTATTCACAGAATGGCCCCGGCACTGCCTATTTTTGAGGTGAAGACGATGCATCAGGCTCTCTACACGCCGAACGGCCTGCTGCTGTATCAGGTGGTCGCGGTGATGACGGGGATTATGGGCATATTGGGGCTGGCCCTCGCGGTGATTGGCGTGTACGGCGTCCTGTCGTATGTGGTCAGCAGAAGGGTGGGAGAGATCGGTGTACGCATGGCGCTCGGCGCGCAGCGGGCGGACATTCTGAGAATGGTCTACCGGCAGGGATTGTGGATTGTGGGGATCGGGTTGGTGCTCGGGCTTGGAGCGAGTCTTGCTGTGGGGCATCTGCTGCGCAGCATGATTGCAGTAAGTGCAACTGATCCGCTGACGTATATAGCGGTGTCGGCGATTCTGATGGCTATAGCGCTACTGGCGTGCTATGTTCCGGCCCGGCGGGCGATGCGAGTGGATCCAATGCAGGCGTTGCGTGTGGAGTGAGGAATGCCTGGATGGCGAGAAGCTGTCTCATATATTGACGGATCGACTTCGATCAGTGACTTGAGACTCGCTTTAACTGAGGGTCGTATCCGCGCCGTTTCGGCATTTTCGCCTTGATGAGACAGCTTCGAGTCGCTTGACACGGCTTGATTCGGTACGCGATGCTAAAGTGCAGGCGTTCAGGCGGCCCTTGTGGGGGTGTGTCCGGGCGCCGAAAAAGGAAGCAGCAGGCGCTGTTCGAAGCCCGACCGGTGAAAGAATTTCCTCTTAACCCTGGGCCTTTCCTCAAGACATTTTGAAGCACGGGGCGCGAATTGACCTGATTTCAATGCGCCTAAAAAGGATTGTGTGTTGACGACGCTACTTCTGGCTGCTCCGGCTGGCGGGTTCCTTTCGGGGGGCCTGGTTTCGCTGCTCCCGTTTGTCCTGATTATTGGTGTGTTCTACCTGCTTTTGATTCGTCCAAATCAGAAAAGGCAACAACAGTGGCAGGAGATGCTGGGCAAGCTGAAGACGGGCGACCGGATCACGACGAGCGGCGGGATCCGCGGCACGATTCTGGCGATCAAGGACGACACCATTCAGCTTCGCGTGGCGCCGGACAATATCCGAATTGAAGTGGTCAAAAGCGCGATCGCTTCCGTAACGACCGACGAGGCGGCCAAGTAGCGCGAGCCGCGATTCAGGACATGAAAAAGAACCTCACACAAAAAACAATTCTGATTGTGGCCGTGCTGGTGGTCTGCGTGCTCGGCATCACGGGCATCCCGAGCGGCTTTTCTGTCGCGGCGCTGAAGCAATCGATTTTGAGCCGTATCCAACTGGGCCTGGACCTGAAGGGCGGCACGCACCTGGTGCTGCAGGTGATGGTGAACGAGGCAGTGGGCACGACAACGGACAGCGACGCAGCGCATATCCAGCAGGCGCTGCAGCAAAACGGCGTCACGGTGAGTTCAGTGATGAAGCCGGACGCGAAGAACCATCCTGAGGTGATCCAGATCAACGGCGTGCCGCTGGACCAGGGCAGCAATGTCCGGAGCCTGCTGGACGGGCAGTACGGGCAGGAGTACGACATTGCGTCGAACGCCAACGGCTCGATCTGGACGCTGACGATGAAGCCCAGCGCAATTGCCGATATCAAGAACCGGGCGCTGCAGCAGTCGATCGAGGTGATCCGCGAGCGCGTGGACTCGCTGGGCGTGACCGAGCCGGTGGTGCAGGAATACAACCTGGGCAGCGACCAGATACTGGTCGAACTGCCAGGCATTGACGACTTCTCACGGGTGCGGAGCGTGATCCAGTCAACCGCGCGGCTGGAGTTGCACCTGGTGCTGGGCGGACCGTACACGAGCGAGCAGGACGCGTTGAACCAGCTGGGCGGCAGCGTGCCGTACGATGCAAAGCTGGTGCAGACGGCTCCGGGGGTGAATCCTTCGGGGTGGTATGAGATTCGCGCGGCAGCCGAAGTGGGCGGCACGGACATTCGCAGCGCGCGGGTGAGCACGAACCCCAACACGAACCAGCCGGAAGTGGACTTTTACCTGACCACGGCAGCCGGCGACCACTTTGCGCAATTCACAGAGGCGAATAAGGGCAAGCCGCTGTCGATTGTGCTGGACAACAAGATCCGCGAAGTTGCGAACATTGAAGGACAGATTCGCGACCAGGGCGAGATCAGCGGCGGTTCGATGACGGCACAGGATGCGGGCGACCTGGCCATGCTGCTCAATACCGGTTCACTGCCGGCATCACTGCACTACCTGCAGGAGAGCACAATTGGCCCGTCGCTGGGCGCGGACTCGATCCGGCAGGGCGTGACGGCTGCGATCATGGGCATGCTGGCGGTGCTGATCTTCATGCTCATTTACTACAAGGGAGCGGGGATCAACGCCGACCTGGCGCTCATTCTAAACCTCGTGATTCTGCTGGGATTTATGGGTTATACGGGCTCGGTGCTCACGCTGCCGGGCATCGCGGGCGTCATCCTGACAGTCGGTATGGGCGTGGACTCGAATGTGCTGATCTTCGAACGCATTCGTGAAGAGCTGCGCGCGGGCAAGAGCCCGGCGGCCGCGGTGGACCAGGGATTTCATCACGCCATAGGGACGATTATTGATACGCACGTGACGACGGTGGTCGCAGCGGCGATTCTGTTTCTATTTGGAACCGGGCCTGTGAAGGGATTTGCGGTGACGCTGACGGCTGGTCTGTGCGCGAACCTGTTTACTGCGGTGTTTGTATCGCGGGTGATCTTTGACGCACACCTGAACAAGAAGCTAAGGGGCGAGCCGATATCGATTTGAGGGACTCCCACCCTTCGCGCAATAAGACCGCGCGAAGGATGGGGCACCCATTAGGAGATTTTGGAAAGATTCGGGGCAGACGCCCCTGAGGAAACGAATTCGTGGAATTTTTTGGACAACCAAAGGTCGACTGGCTGGGGAAGAAATGGTACTTCCTGGCGTTTTCGCTGATCTTCAGCGTGTCTGGGGTACTCTCGCTGCTGTTCTG
>JASHUR010000321.1 GCA_030039895.1 Acidobacteriaceae bacterium
CCCATTCAAGTGGACCACTGCGCCAACTGGAGACTTCACCGCAATCCCCTGCACATTCAGCGCGCTCAGTACAGGATTCATATTCACGTTGGTCAGTGTTAGTTGCGCCTGTGTCGGAAAGTCCCCTTCCAGCTGCGTCTGCGCATTTGCCTCAAGCTGCGCGTCCGAAAAATTTGCGCGCAGATGCGTCATCAGCGTCCGCCCTTGTGTATGGGCCTCGACCTCAATCGTGCCTCTGGCCGCATTGTCCAGGTTTACCTTGGTTATGTGCAGGTTCGCCTGCACATTTGGGGCGCGCAGAGTCCCATTGCCCTGTGCCTCAAACGCCACGTTGCCCGCCAGTGGGTACTGGCCGGACTGTAGCCGCTGGATCCGCGCCAGCTCAAACCCTGACCCTCGCGCATTGAAGTGGTACGCCTCCGTCTGCAGGTTGTACCCGCCGCTTCCGGTAATCTCTCCGCCGTCCTCTACAAAAGCCAGGTTCGCCGCATCCACCTCGCGTCCTGCAAACTCCACGTCTGTGCTCAGGCTCGTATACGGCTCCCCGTAGATGGCTCCGCCTTTGACCGATAGATGCCCGCCGCCATTCAAATCGTCCAGCACGCCGCCCGCATGCACCCGCAGATCCAGCGTCCCTGTTACCGGCAGCTCCTCGCCTGCCGCGGCGGAAAGGTCCTGAATGCTCGCGTCCTGCACGCTCACATTCGCGCGAATCGCCGACTGCCCGTCAAACTCATAACGCCGTGGCGTGACCGCATGCGCATCCAACTCGCCCGACAAATGAATCTCCGTCGGGCCGTGCTTCATTACCGCCCCAGTCACCGCAATCCGCTTGCTCGAGTACTCCGCATAGCCATCCACCGAATCCAGATGGATCGTGTGCTCCTGCGCAACGCTCGCCATTTCCTGCTCCGCTGTGTTTTCCTGCTTCCGCGGATTCGAATACGTCACGCTCAAATCCGTCGCCGACAGGTGCCCTTTCACATCCGGAGACAAAACGCTGTTCGTCAGCGTTCCTTCAAAGCTCATCTTGCCGTGCAGCGCCACCGGCAGCGCATTGATGCCTTTCTTGCCGTTGAACTCCACGCCCAGCGTCGTCAGCGCGCGGTCGAACTCCGCAAGGTTCGCCGTTGTAACCAATACCTGCAGGTTCGAACGCCTCGTAATCGGATACACTCCGAGCGGCCCCGTCACCTGCACCCGCGAGTCCGGCGTGCGTACATCAAGGCTGCGGACCAAAACCGTCCCGGTCGGGTTCGAGTACTGGGCATCCACAGTTCCATACATCGGGATCCGCCCCGCCTTAGGCTTCAGCGGCGGTGTCAGCGTCACCCGGGCCGAGGTCACAAAATTCTCCGGATTGCCCGTCCAGTCCACAGTTACCGGCCCGTCGGCCTGTGTGGCAAAGCCCAGGTCAGCGTAGCGCGGCGGAGCTACTACCGCCATAACCGAGGCCAGCGATATCCCGTGTATTTGCGCGCGAATCGTCCCCCGCTGCGCCTCCGTCTTCGTCGCTGCTCCTTGCACACCCGGCAGCCAATGCGTCACGTGCATTTCGCCTTGAACGTAGCCGCCCTGCGCCAGCCACCCGCGCATATCGCTCAGCGCCAGCTCATCCTGCGTAACGTGCAGCCGTGTGTCCGCATTCACTCCGGTCAGGTGGATCGATCCCGCGTCGTAAGCCGCGTCGCTGATCTGGCCCTTCCCGTCCACCGTAAAGGCCGTGAGCGTTCCGCTCCCGTGCAGCTCCAGCTCCACTCGTCCCACGCTCAGCCCCGGAACGTCGCTCAGCGCCTCGACTTCCGCAAGCTCTACGCTGCCCTTTGCCTGGAACTTCCACGTCGGATTCGCAAAGTTCGTCAATATTCCGCTCAGAGCCAGATTCTGCTTGCCTGTCTGTACGGTGAGCGACCGCAGCATCAGCTGGTTCCGCTCCAGATCCACCTCCGCATCCATCACCGAGTGCTCCATCGACGCCTTGCCGCGCTGCAAAGTCAGGTCTTCAACGTGGACCGTGCCCACATAGAGCTCATGCCCGTGCAGGCGGATCGCCGGCCTGTACTCCAGGTTCATGCCTACCTGCTTTGCCGCGGCGTTGAATGGGATGCTCCGCTCATTCAGGATCATTACGCCATCGCGCAACTCGGCCTGGTTGATCTTCAGGTCGAAAATCGTATCGATCCCCGACGTCTGGCTGAGCTCACGCGTTACCGGATGCGGTTGGTTCGTTGTGCCGTCCGGGTACACAATCAGATGGATCACAGGACGGTCTGCCTCCAGATAATCCAGCCCGATCTCGTGCCTGAAAAACGATATGACCTTCAGCCGCACATACAGCCGGTCAACGTGCGCATACGGAATCTGTCCCGGCGCTTCCTGCCCATGAATCGTAAGGTTGTCCGCCGTGAACTCCAGATGCAGCAGGTGCCAGTGGAACGCGCCCAGATCCACGCGCCCCCCCGTCATCCGTTCCAGCTCTGCAACCACCTTGCCCCGCACCAGATTTTCAAATTGAGCCGTACCCGCATACCACACCGCCGCACCCGCCACGGCAACAACGACCACCACGATTGCCGCCGCAGCCTGCCACAGCGCTCTGCGGCTTCTCCGCGTAGCTTGGCCCTCCGGAGGAGTGGCGTTGGGTTTGGTTTCGTCGCTCATCGCCTCACTCATCCTCGTCCGTCTTGCTCTCGCCGGGCTCGTTCATCACAGGCGCATACGCAGGATCGAGAATCCGCACGCTGCCCTCGCTCCGCAGGCTCTTCAGCCAGTCCTGCAGCAGTCCGTTGACCTGCTGCTGCAGCAGCACTTCCTCAATTCGCGACGACACATCGGCCAGCGGCGGGGCTGCCTCGCTATGCTGCTCAAAGGCCGGGACAACCGTCTTCTTGTAGTAATCCGCAATACTCTCCTCGGGGATTCGTATGCCGGTCCGGAACCGCAGATCGATGAACCGCAGAATCTTCATCCGCTGCTTCCAGTGCGACTCCACTTCAGCCTGCGTCAGGTCATTCGCGGTCAGATACGCCTTCCACCCTGCCTCCTTCTCACAGTCGTACTTCGCGCACTGCGGCAAATGCGTCCGCAGGTTCCAGAGCGACTTCTGCACCTCCGCATCGGAAATATTCAGGTTCAGTTGTTGTTGCTCTTTCATCTGCTGCAAAATCAACGAGCGATTGATCAGCCGCCGCATCGCATCCTGAGGCGTGTCCTGCCCCGCATTCAACTGGAACGGCTCCAGAGCGGCGAAGTGCATCTCCTCGTCCACATCGCTCTCCAGCAATACGTCGCCGTTGATCACCGCTACCACATGGTCCAGAGTCACAAATTTCCCATCGGTGCTGCTTCCCGCCGTCTTTTGCGCGTGGCTTGCCCCTCCGGCCAGAACCGGCAACAACAGCGCGTATGCAAGATACCGTCTCATCAGAACGCCTGACCGATGCTGAAGAAGAAGTTGAAGTGCGCCGCCTGGCCCACATAGGGCCCGGTGGGCTCCGAGGTATACGTAATAATCACCGGATAGATAGGCGGATTAGGCGTAACGCTGAAGTCCAGTCGCACCGGCCCGATCGGCGTGTGATACCGCAGCCCCAGCCCCACGTCATCCGTAAAGTAATTGAAGTCGCAGGTGCCCGTCGTGTTTGTGCTCGAAGACCTGGTCACCTTCTCCTGGTCGGTCGCGCTCAGGTCCTTGCATGTAGCGCTGTGCGGCTGCCGCGTCCGCAAAAAGCTCGGCCATATGTCCGACGAATTATTGAACACGTTGCCCATGTCATGGAACAGCACAAACCCCAGCGTTTTTCCGAAATAGGGCAGCGTCGGATTCGGGAACCGCAGCTCCGTGCTGTTCACAAATACTCCCGCGCCGCCTACCGGAAAGCCGGTCAGCGAGTCGCGCGGCCCCGCCGAGTTGATCGAGTACGCGCGCAGCGACTGTGCGCCGCCCGCATACAACCGCTCCGGCAGCGGAATGTATTCGTACTTCGATTCGCCAAACGCCCGCTCAAATCCGAAACGTGTGTTCCGCGCCACAACAATATGGTCGAAGTGGGTCTTGTAGTAGCTCGAATTGGTCATGTCCAGGCGGTTGAAGTTGGCCTCGGACGCGAAGATATTGTCCGTAGTAAATTCCTCCACGCTGGTGTATGTTCCCGAGGTCGCATCCAGCGCCGTGGGCCTACGCGTATCGCGAATCCACGTGATCCCCGGCCCTCCTACGCGCACCGGCTCTGACACCAGCGGAATCTCATTCGGCGCAACCTGCACTGTATTCGGATCCACCTTCACCCGCCGGTATGTGAACTGGTACAGCATCGTGTTCACCGGGTCCGGCCGCTGCGTAAACCGCACCGTGCCTTCCAGCCGCGACGCCGCGAACGTCGTAACGTCCTGCGCGCTCGTGTAACCTCCGCTCAGCGAGAAGTTCAGCGTCTTCGAATTGAAAATATGCGGGTAAGAGTACAGCGTGGTGGCCGACTGCTCCAGAGTTCCATACTGCGCCTGCAACGTAACCGACTGATTGCGCCCCCACAAATTGATCCGCGAAACATTAAACAGCACCAGTGCGCTCGCGCCCGTCTTCCCGTTCGGGCTGCAGCTTGACCCGTACTTCGCCGGATTGAGTCCCAGCAGGACCAGGCTCGCCGTGTTGGGGCAGTTCGTGGAGGGGTTGCCCGTCTGCGCCTGGAAGCCCACACCGTAACTCAGGTCCCACCGCTTCGCTTCGCTGAACTGCACCAGCACGTTCTTGCGCGGCACATCGCCGCCCGGGTCCTGCACCGCCGTATTCACCTCGTTAAACAGCGTCAGATCGTAGAGCCTGCGCTGCATCTGCAGCAGCTCCGTCTGGTTCAGCGGCTCCCCCGGCTTCATCTGGATAAATGGTTCCACCGTGGACGGACGCGTAAAGTGCAGCCCTGAAACCAGCACCTTGTTCACAAAGATCTGGTCGCCTTCCGTCACATGCATGGTTATGTCAATCACGTTCGGGTGTTTGCCCTCCGGCTGCTGCGTCAGCCCCACCGTTGCATGGTCGAAACCGTGGCTGTAGTAATAGGTCAGGATCGAGTCCCTGTCTCCCTCAATCGTCACAGCCGAATACGGCTGGCCCTCCTGCGTGCTCAGCAACCCCTTCAGCGTACTGAGCGGCACCTGCGAATTTCCCTCGATCTGGTACCGCCCTATGCGGTCCTGCACGCCCTCATCGACCTTATAAGTCACCTCCAGCGCCGGAATCTTGTTCCCCGGCCCCTTCGGAATCTCCTTCACCAGAGGAGTCACCGTCACATGGCTGAAGCCGTTGCTTTGGTACAGCGCACTGATCGCGTTTCTATCGCTGTCCACCAGCGCTTGGCTGTACATCCCGTGCCGTATAAACAGGTTCGCCGCTTGTACAGAAAGGCGCGGATCGATCACGTCATTGCTGAAGTAGTGGTTGCCTGTGACCTTCACTGACTTCACCTTGCGCCGTTCGCCCAGATGCACATCAAACGTGATGTCGGTGCGCGCCGCCGCGCCGGTGCCCTCCGCGCTGCGCGTGTGCTGCACCTTCACGTTGAAGTATCCTTCGCGCTGGAAGTAGTCCCGGATTCGCCGGTTCCCTTCGTTCAGCAGGTCCTCGTCCACCGTGCCTTCTTCATACACCGGCACCAGCGACTTCACCTTCCCGCGGCTTAGCTTTGCGCCGTCCACGTGAATCTCAACCTTCGGCCCCTCGCTTGCCTCAAAGGCATAATTCAGCCGGTTCTTCGGAGCCTCAAACTTCTTCGACTCAAGCGCGACATTCGCTTCGAGCCGCTTCTTCTCTTCGTAATTCTTCCTCAGCTTGCTCAGGGCACGGCTCACCGTGTCCCGCGTGACCTTTGAGCCTTCCCTCAGCTTTCCCTTCTTGCGGAACTCCCCTACCGTCATGCCCGGGTTGCCCCGCACCTGCACTGCTCCCACTCGCGCCTGCTTGCCCAGGTTCACGATGTACTGGATGTTCACTTGCGAATCTTCGACCTGCTTCGTCTGCTTTTCGTCAAAGCTGCTCAGGTAGTAGCCGTTTTCCTCCAGCGTCTCACGCAGCAGATCCCCCGCGCGGTCCATCTTCGCCTTGTCGTAGCGCGTGCCCGCATTCAACCGGGTCGCCCGCTGTAGTTGGCTCGCCAGCAGGTCGCTGTTCACCCCCTGCACCGTCACCCGCCCTAAAAACAGTTGCGGTGTGCCGTCAAACCGGATCGTCACCTGGTCGCCGTTTCGCTCCCCCTCGACCGATATCTCTTTGTAGAGCCCTGTCGCATACAGCCGCCGAAGGCTCTCCCGCACATTCTCCGAGCTCAGCGGATGGTTCGGCTGCAAAGCCAGTTCTCCCGGCAGTGGCTCCAGTCGCGAGCGGTCCACGCCCTTGAACTCCACCGCCACCACCTCCAACCCCTCCCATGCTCGCAGACTGTCCGTCGCCGCCTGCTTCGTCGCAACCGCTGGGCGCTCCGGTGAAAGGTTCTGCGTCGCCTCAACTGACGGAACCTGCTGCATCAGTCCGTCCAGCACCGTCGGAACTGGGGCGGTTTCCTGCGCCAGCGCTGCTCCGGGAGCAAGCAGCGCAGAAAGGATGCAGACCATCCCAGCTCCCAGCGCTCGCAATACCCCTGATCGCAATAAACCCAAACCGTCCTCTCGCCCCTCTGGTGGCTTTGTGCCTGCATCGCCCCCAAAACACGCCCTGCCCGTGCACTTGCCCGCGCCTTTTATACTAAAGATTCATGCCGTCATCTTCCACGTCCGTTCCGGAGCGATACTCACGGCAGTTACTCTTTCCAGGCATAGGCGAGTCCGGCCAGGAAAGGCTCTCCGCCGCCCACGTCGCCCTCGTCGGCTGCGGAGCCACCGGGGCCGCTGCCGCCGGCCTTCTCGCCCGCGCCGGCATTGGAACCCTCACCCTCATCGACCGCGACTTCGTCGAAGAAAGCAATCTCCAGCGCCAGGTCCTCTTTGACGAGGCCGACGCCCGTGACGCGCTCCCCAAAGCCGAGGCAGCCCGCCGTAAAATCGCCCTTTTCAACAGCGATGTTACCGTCCACGCCCATGTAGCCGACCTCACGCCCGGCAATATCCATCAGCTGCTCGCCGGCGCCGCCATCATCCTCGACGCAACAGACAACTTTGAGACCCGCTACCTCGTCAACGACTACGCCGTTGAGCAGGGCAAGCCCTGGATCTACTCCGCCGCCGTTGCCGCCTACGCCGTCTCCATGAACATCATCCCCGGAGAAACCGCCTGCCTGGCCTGCATCTTCCCCGAACCGCCCTCCGGTACGGTCGAAACCTGCGACACCGCCGGTATCCTCAATACTGCCGTCAACTTCGCCGCCTCCATTGCCGTTACTGAGGCGCTCAAGTTCCTTACCAGCTCGCAGGCCCGCGCGGGTTCGCAATTGCCGGCCGGGCCGGGTTTGCCCTTAACGATGCGCCGCACCCTGCTCTCCTGCGACCTCTGGAACAACGAGCGGTCTGAGGTCTCCGCCGCCACACCCGACCCCGCATGCGAAGTCTGCGCCGCGCGCAACTTCCGTCACCTCCGCGGCGAAGGCCGTCCCCACATCACCCTCTGCGGACGCAACTCCGTCCAGATCCACGAGCACCACCGCCCGGTCGATCTCGCCGCTCTGGAGGCCCGTCTCCGCCCGCATGGCCAGGTCCGGTTCAACCAGCTTCTGCTTCGCTTTACGCGTGGCGAACATACCCTCACCGTCTTCGCCGACGGCCGCGCCATTGTGCAGGGAACCACCGACGCGGCCCTTGCGCGCAGCCTCTATGCGCGGTTCATAGGTTCATGAAAAGGCAACCCTTCCATCGTTCCGGGCCATCCATCCTAAAGATTTACCGTAACAGTTTCCCTTTTTTCATTGCCCATGAATCAAACTTCCCCAACCTCGCATGGCAATCACTCGAGTGCGATAGGAGCTATACTCGATGGAATTCTCTTGCACAAAAAAAAGGAGGCTTGGATGAGTACCGGTGATACCGAGCCCATTCCGATCAATCAGCACATGAGGCGCAATCCGCCCATCGAAGGTGAAGCGGAAGCCATCACCAAAGCGCAGAACGGCGACTCGGAGGCATTTGAATTGCTCTATACCCTCCATAAGCGCCGCGTCTACTCCCTCTGTCTGCGCATGCTCGGCAATATTGCCGAAGCCGAAGACCTCACCCAGGAGGCATTTCTCCAGCTTTACCGCAAAATCGGGACCTTCCGCGGCGACTCCGCCTTCTCCACATGGCTGCACCGCCTCGCCGTCAACGTTGTCCTCATGCATCTGCGTAAGAAGGGACTGACCCAGATCTCGCTTGAGGAATCCCTCGAGCCGGTACAGGACGACGGCCCTCGCAAGGACGTTGGCGCACGCGACCTCACTCTCGCAGGATCAATCGACTGTGTCACCCTCGAACGCGCCGTGGAAAACCTGCCCCCCGGCTACCGCCTGGTCTTCGTCCTGCATGACGTCGAAGGCTACGAACACAACGAAATCGCCGACATGCTCGCGTGCTCCATCGGCAACAGCAAGTCCCAGCTCCACAAGGCCCGCATGAAGCTCCGCGAGTTGCTCCGCACCGGCGAACGCAAAGAGCAGGCCGTATGACGGATAAAAGATCATTCACGAAAGACACGACAAAAATGGACTGTGCACACTTTCAGGAACGTTTGCCTGAGCTCTTCGAGTCGGGTGCCGATTTAGGCGCCGATGAACATCTCAGGAGTTGCAGCAATTGCGCCGCCTTGGTGCGTGACCTCGAATACATCGCACAGCAGGCCAAACTGTTGCTGCCTCTTCACGACCCCAGCCCCACCGTCTGGACCAACATCCAGTCCGCCATTCAGCGCGACGGAGTCAACCTCGAAAGGGAAAACAAATCTCCCGTCAAACACCCCTAGCCTCACCCTGCAAAGTAGTTGCGCGCCCGGCCGCGGCCGGGTGCCAGCCCATCTCGTTCCCGGTTCGCTGACCGCCTCTTGACCGGCCCCATCTCCAGCCAACCGCTCCGCCACACTACTCCAGAATCTGCAGGTCGAACGGCTTCTCCAGCAGGCAATCCATCTTTGCAATCCGGTCCAGGGCCCGCCGCAGCGCCGACGCCACACACGGGTCCACCGTCACTACAAACGGCAGGTTCAGCGCTCCATACCCCGGCTTCTGGAAGATTGCATCGATATTGATGTTCTGCTCCGCCAGCGCCAGTGCAATCTCCGCAATAATCCCCGGCTTGTCGCGCACCACAAAGCGGATCGAGTGCCGCAGCAGAAACTCCCCGCCAATCGGCGTCTTCCGGCTCGGCAGCTCCACCTTGCGCGACCCATGCGCAATGTTGATCAGGTCACTCACCACCGCCACCGCCGTCGGATGTCCGCCCGCGCCATGCCCTGAAAACACCACATCGCCGCCATACTGACCGCTCACCAGCACCGTGTTCTCCGTACCCCGCGACCAGGCCAGCGGCGAGTCCTTCGGAACCAGCATCGGCCCCACGCTCGCCAGCACATCGCCATTATTTTTAGAGTTAGGGGCTCCCACGGACAGGTCTTCGCCCGTGGGGCGAATCTCCGCACGCGAAATCTGCCGGATCGTGCAGTTCAGCTCCCGCGCGTATTCAAAATCTATCGCCGCCACTTCCGTAATCGACCGGCAGGGAATCTCCTCCGGTTCAAGGTCCACCCTGAGCGCCAGCCGCGACAGAATCACCAGCTTCGCCCGCGCGTCATAGCCATCCACATCCTCCGTCGGATTCGCCTCCGCATACCCCAGTGCCTGCGCCTCCTTCAGCACATCCGCGAACTCAGCGCCACCCTCCATCTTGCTCAGAATGAAGTTGCACGTCCCGTTCAGAATCCCTTCAATGCGCGTAATCTGGTCGCCCGCCAGCCCCTGTTGCAGCCCCGGAATCACCGGAATCCCGCCCGCAACCGCCGCGCCGTACAGCAGAAAACCGCCCTTCGCCCGCGCCAGCTTTTCGAGCTCAATTCCGTGGAACGCAATCAGCTTCTTGTTCGCCGTTACCGCCGACTTGCCCGCCCCGAGCGCCTTCCACACCCAGTCGCCCGCCGGATCAAGCCCACCCACCAGTTCCACCACAATGTCCACATCCGAGCTCAGGACGTCGTCAATCTTCTCCGTCCACACCACATCCGCCGGGACCCATTCCGCCCGCTTCCGCGCCACATTGCGGTTGTAGATGTGCGTGAGCTTCAGCCCCTGCGGCTTCAGATCACCCAGAATCCGCGCCACCGAACTGCCCACCGTCCCAAACCCCAGCAATGCAACCTTCAAATCCCGTCCCGCCACGTATGCTCTCTCTCTTC
>JASHUR010000322.1 GCA_030039895.1 Acidobacteriaceae bacterium
CGAAATAGCTTCGCCCCTTGCGCCGTCATTTCTGACGTAATCTCGCGAATCCCGAAATTGACCGTTTTCTCATCGGACACATGCCCGTCCGTCCGAAAGCTCATGGTCAGTTTCTCCAGGTGCGGATCGCCCATCTGCCGCGGCCACCACAGCTTCGGGTTGTGAATGTTGAGCTGCGGAAAATCCTCCGGCGTAAATACCACCGTCTGCGTTTCGTGTGCGGCCAGCGTCACGCTCTTCTCAAAACGTGCTCCAGCCGCCGTTCCGGAAACCGTTCCCTGCACCGGATGGCCCGTCGCATTCTGCAACTCCGCATAGACGGTCAGCTCGGCAACGCTCAGATCGTCATTCGTGAAGTGCGTGGTTGCCATCGGCGATCGCAGAGCCACCGGCCCCGTCGTCACAAGCTCAACCTTTCCCCACAGCCCCATGTCCCTGTCCGGCGGATCAGGGTTCCAGTCCACCCAGTTGACGCCCAGGTCCTTGTCGGTCGGAGCAAACGTCTCCACCGCCACCACGTTCTGTCCGCCGGGCTTGATCGCGCTCGTCACATCCAGATCGTATCTACGGTATGCGCCTGCAATCTGCGAGGAGTCCGCAACCTTGTGTCCGTTCACCCAGATGTCTGCGCGATAGTTGATCCCGCCGAAGTGCAGCCAGTAATGCCCGCCCTTCGCCACCGCGGGCACGGTAATCTCATCCCGATACCACCAGCCGCAGTGGTACGGACTGTCCGCGGGCATGGGAAGGTTTTCATAGTTCTTGCCGATCGGATAATCCGTCCCCGGAATCTTGCGCAGATTGTCGCCGAAATACGGATCGGGTAAGATCCCCGCCGCCACCTGCGCCGCCAGCACCGTGCTCGGCACCGTCACTTTGATCCAGCCTTCGGTCGAAAACCCCGGCGTTGAGATCGCATCTCCGGCCGCGCTCAGCTTGCAGGCCGATTGCAGCCGCCAGCCCTCATGCAGAGGGGTCACAGTTCCCGCGTACAGCAATGGAGCCAGCATCGCAGACCCCACAAGACAGGCAAAAAAAGATCGATTCATCGGCTCAGAGGCCCTCCATTTTCACGCCACAATCATCACCACTGCTACTGAACGCCCGCTCTTCAAAGTTCATTAGAATGTTTATTTCAATCGTTTGAATTAAATACTTCACTCCAGGCCTGCTTGTCAAACATCGCGGTCCCGGACCCTCCCGCTCTCACTCGCCGCCTCCGCCCGGCGCGGCTGACGAGGTGCGCACCACCAGCTCGGGTTGCACAACGTACAGTCCCGCTTCCTGCGTTTCGTTTGCCTGGCTCTGTTGCAGTGCCTGCAACATCAACTCCGTCGCCAGCATACCCATCTCTCGCAACGGCTGCCGAATCGTCGTAATTCCCGGAGTCGCCACATCCGCTGGCAGAACGTCATCGAAGCCCACCACCGAACAATCCTTAGGGATCCGCAGGCCCGCCTCAGTCAACCCGCGCACCACGCCAAGCGCGGTGAGATCGTCGAATGCCAGCACCGCGGTGAATTCTGCGCCGGAGGCCAGCATCTCTTTCGCAAATTGCCGTCCGCCCTCAAAGCTCGACTTCGAATCCGACAGGTTCGGAAGCTGGAACACCAGCCGCGAATCAAATCGTATGCCCGCATCCGCGGCCGCCTGTCGAATCCCCTCCCAGCGCGGCGCGCTGTCAAACATCTCGTCCGGTCCGCGGATCACCGCAATGTGCCGGTGCCCCAGCGAATCGAGATGCCGCATCACCAGCGCGCCGCCTGCGCGGTTGTCCACCAGCACTGAGGTGATGCGCCGCTGCGTCAAATCGCGCCCCACAATCACAATCGGAACGTGGTTCTTCTCGATGTCCGCCAGCAGGTCCGTCTCTTCGAATACCCAGCTCGCAATCACAATCACGCCTTCCGCGCGCCGCTCCAGAATCATCCGGAAATATTTGTCGAACAGCCTGCGCTGCATCTGCGCATTCACCAGCAGTGAGAAATACTGCGCCGGCTGCAGGCCCTCATCGATCCCGCTGACCACAGGAACACAGAACGGGTCGGACATGTCGTAGGCCAGCACTCCGATCGTCTGTGTACGGCGGCGGCGCAGAGAGCGGGCATAAGCATCTGGATGATACCCGAGCCGCCTCGCCGTGGCCTGGATTCGTTTCCTTGTCGATTCGGCAACGTGCCGCGACAGCGGTGCTTCGCTCAGCACAATTGATACCGTCGAAACAGATAGGTGGCACGCGCGCGCTATGTCTGACAATGTCACGTGACCCGATTCGCGCTGTCCCACTCTTCCCTCCTCCGTCATGTCCCCTCAGCATCTTGCCCGGCTTGAGCACCCTGGCATTACGCTCAGGCCGTCGCTATAAAAAAACGCAATGACCCTGTGCTCCATTCCGCCTGCCGGTCATTTTTTCTCTTGACAGTCATAGCCATGTGTTCCTACAGTCATAATCTATTCAAACGTTTGAAATCAAGTTCAAAAAATAGAGGTGGTCATGAAATTTCGGATACATTCAGCCAGCGGCGCCCGTCTCTTCCTCAGCATCTGTTTCCTGTTCCTCTTCTCCGGCATTGCCGCCTTCGCCCAGGCTGGCAGAGGCGCAGTCAGTGGTTCCGTCACCGATCAGACCGGTGCCGTCATCCCCGGCGCTTCAGTCACACTGTTCAATACCGCCACCGGGATCTCTCTGCATACCACCACCAATTCCGCAGGCGACTTCGCCTTCATTTCCCTTAACCCTGGCGACTATCACATCACCGCCAGTCAGAAGGGCTTTGTTACCGTCGTACACAATCAAGTGGTGGTGACGGTCGATCAAACCACTTCCCTCAAGCTCGCGCTGCGTGTCGGGAGCGCCACCCAGGTCGTAACCGTCACCGGATCGGCCGGTCTTACTGCGTCCACCAACTCCACCGTCGGCCAGTTGATCACCGCGGCAACCATCGACCGCGTTCCCCTTCTCAACCGCGACGTCAACGATCTGGTGCAGCTTAGCCCCGGCGTCACTCCTGCCGACGGTACGCCCAACTCTTCCAACTCGCAGGCCATCGCCAGCATCTCCAGCGGACGGCCGGGCATCGATGTCTCCTCCTACACCATCAACGGTGCCATTCAAGGTTCCGTCTACTATATGGTCGACGGCAGCCCGATCGGGGTCGCCGAGAATAACGCAGCCGCCATTTTGCCCGCGATGATTATCCCCGAGGACGCAGTCGAAGAAACTCGCGTCGAAACCCAGAACACACCCGCGACCTACCAGAGCGGCGCAGCCGGCGTTATCAGCCTCGTCACCAAATCTGGCGGAGATCACTTCCACGGCGATGTCTTCGGCGTCTTCCGCCCCGATGTCCTCGCCGCAAACGAGTACTTCAATAAGCAAAACCAGATTTCCAGCGGATTGGCCAACACGCCGCCGTCCTTCCACCGCTATCAGGAAGGCGGCTCCATCGGCGGCCCCATCGTGCATAAGAAGCTCTTCTTCTTTGCCGATTACGAAGCCACCCAGCAGGCGCTGTTCGACGGATCAAATATCTTCACCGTTCCCACCAGCGCTGAGCGCACCGGCAACTTCTCAGCCGACAACTTCACCATCTACGACCCGCTGCTTCCCGACAACCCCGACGGCACCCGCCAGCCCTTCCCCAGTAACATCATTCCCAATCCCAACCCCATCGCGGTCAAGTTCCTCTCCGAAATGCCCAAGTGCAATGTGCCGAACCCCTCTACCTGCGACTCGGCATCCGACGGTGCGGTAAACAACCTCTATGTGCCCGGCGTCGACCCCTCATCCGCACAGAAATTCGATGTCCGCCTCGACCTTGATCAGAGCGAGAGTCAGCACATCTTCGGCCGCTTCTCCTTCGCCCGGCTTTCCAGCTCGCTGGTGAACGCCTTCAACAATGCGTGGGACCCCTTCTACGCGCAGAACATCACCAACGCCCGCAACGTGCTGCTGGCTGACGACTACACCTTCAACTCCAACACCGTCCTCCAGTTGCGCTACTCCTTCACCCGCCATTATGAGAACCAGACCGGCGACCCAGCCCAGAATTCTGAAGACAATCTCGCCTCGCTTGGATTTGTCACCCCTACCGCGGCCGATGAAGTGTACAAAACGCTTCCCTACGTCTTATTCGACGATGTCGGTGGCGGCGTCGGCGGCACCGCGAACTACGACACCTTCGTTTATGCCAGCGAAAACAACGACGTCAACGCAAGCATCACCAGGGTTCAGGGCAAGCACGAAATCAGTGCCGGCTTCGAGTACATGAAGCGTTTCCTGAACGTGGGCCAGCCGCCCTCTCCCTCCGGTGCTTATGCGTTCGACGTGTCGGCTACGGATCAGAGCGTCGCCAACGGGGGCGGCGGCAGCGACTTCGCCTCTTTCCTGATCGGTATGGGCGAGACGCCCGGATCTGAGGGCAATGACGCGCCAAGCTTCACAAAGGATCTCTTCGTTGCTGAGTCCAGCCCCTACTACGGCGCCTTCGTTCAGGACACCTATCATGCGCTCAGCAACCTCACCATCACCGCGGGCCTGCGCTGGGATGTCTTCGTTGGACGCAACGAACGTCACAACCGCCTCGAATACTTCAATCCAACCGCCGCAGGCACATCCGATGGTGTTGCCTTTACAGGTGCTGAGGTCTATGTCAACGGTAGCAACCGTTCGCCCTTCGCCACAAATCTGGGTGACTTCGGCCCCCGCCTTGGATTCACCTACCAGCCCGTAACCAACCTCGTCGTCCGCGGCGGTGCGGGCATCTATTATGGCCCCAGCCCGGAGATGCCTGCCAACGGATCGCTCGACAGCGACGGCTTCTCCTCCATCACAAACTGGGATGCCACCTGCTACAACAATGACGGAAACACTACCTACAACGGCACATCGGGCTGCGCCGGCGCGGCGCCCGGAAGCCCCGCGCCCAGTGTAACGGGCATCTACTCCCTCACCAATCCTTTCCCGAACGGTGTTGTGCCTGTCTTCACTACTCCACCTTCCGGACTGGCCAATAACCTCGGCCAAACCATCAATACCGTCCTGCACAATGAGCGCACGCCCACAACCTACGACTTCAACTTCGATGCCGAGTACCAGTTTCCGCAGCAGGTCGTTCTCAGCGTGGCCTATGTCGGCAGCCGCGGGCTCTTCCTGCCCATGGCGGCAATCGACCAGAACACGCTCAGCCTCGCGACCATTGGGAAGTACGGCGCCGCGCTTTGCGTTGATACCTCCAACCCAGCCTGTCAAATGGTCAACAACACCTGGGCTCCTACCCAGCCAGCCACCAACGCAAATTACGGCTCCACCACCGTTCCCCTGTGGGTTTCGCTGCAGGAGTTCCCGCAGTTCGGCAGCGGCAACTACGGTTCCGGCAATGGCGTGCTGCTCAACGGCTATCCCGGTGGCGACTCCGACTACAGCTCCTTGCAGACCAAGCTGCAAAAGCGGCTCACCAGCCACTTCACCACCCTCGCCAGCTTCACTTGGGCCAAGCTCATCACCGACGACGGCAACCCACCTCTGGGCTTCGTCGGACAACACCTCGGTGCCGCTCAGGACACGAAGGACCTGCAGTACGAGCACTCTGTCAGTCCTCAGGATGTGAAGTATCAATTTTCCGGCGCGGTTTCATACGACCTGCCAGTGGGCCCGGGCCGGGCCGTGCAACTCAACAAGGTTGGCGACGCCTTCCTCGGCGGATGGACCGCAAACGGCATCCTTTATCTCAGCACTGGAATCCCCATCGCCTCTCCGACCGTCGGGGCCCCGGTCTCCTACTTTAACCAGCGCCCCAATCTCACCTGCGATCCCAGCCACGGCGCCCCACACACTGTAAATGACTGGTTCAACCCAGCTTGCTTCGCCATTCCATCAACCCCGTTTGTGCCCGGAACCGCTCCGGCTTATCTGGATCACGTTCGCACCCAGGGCGCAAATGACCTGGACATCTCGCTTTACAAAAATTTCCCGATGGGCGGCGAAGCCCGCAACCTGCGCCTTGAGGTCTCCTCCTACAACATCGCCAATCGTCCGCAGCTCGGAACGCCGAACGTTCCCAGCATCACCAACGTGGAAACCCAGCCGTCCATCGCGGCAACCTTCGGCCAAATCACCAACACCGTCAACACTCCGCGTCAGTTTCAGTTCGGTGCGAGGTTTACGTTTTAGCTGCAACGATCTCGGCTGTTGCCTCCCTGCCAAAAACACAGAAAGCGGATTGCTCATCACAATCCGCTTTCTTGTTATGCGAGACAGATGTACCGCCCCATCCTGTCCGCTGGACGATTCATACCTAAGCGCAGCCTGAAAAACTCGCTTCAGTGCGCACGAGGGTCAAACACAAGCCTGGGATTCAGCCGCGGCAATCTGTGCGCTCTCCCCATCGCTCTCCGGCAGCTCCGGATAATCCACATACCCCTCTGGCCCATGCGTATAAAACGTCTCCGGCACCGGAGCATTCAACTCCGCCCCCTCCGCAAATCGCCGCGGCAGGTCCGGATTCGCAATGAACAGCTTCCCGAACGCCACGGCATCCGCTTCGCCGCTCTCGATTACTTGCTCTGCCGTCTCCCGCGTGTAGCCCTCGTTCGTCACCACCACCCCGCCAAACGCGTCCTTTATCTTCCGTCCCAGATGCTCCGGCCCCAGCGGATCGCGCACACAAATAAACGCCAGCTTGCGCTTCCCGAGTTCCCTGATCACATAGCCAAACGTCTCCCATGGGCGCAAATCATGGATGTCATGCGAAGGCGAATGCGGCGCCAGATGCATTCCCACGCGCCCCGGCCCAAACACTGAAACCGCGGCATCCGCGCATTCCAGCATCAGCCGCGCCCTGTTCTCCACCGAACCACCATATTCGTCTGTCCTCTGGTTCGTCCCATCCTGTAAAAACTGGTCCAGCAGATACCCGTTTGCGCCATGCAGCTCCACGCCGTCAAAGCCCGCCGCCTTTGCATTCTGCGCCCCCCGCCGGAACTGCTCCACGATCTCCTTCACCTCGGCGGTTTCCAGCGCCCGCGGCGTCACAAACTCCGTCAGCGGCCGCACATGGCTCACATTTCCCTTCGGCTTCACCGCGCTCGGGGCTATCGGCAGCTTCCCGCCCAGAAACAGCGGATGCGAAATCCGCCCTACGTGCCATATCTGCATAAAGATGCGCCCGCCCGCCTCATGTACGGCTTGGGTAATCAGCTTCCATGCCTCCACCTGCGCTTGGCTCCAAATCCCCGGAACCTGCGCGTACCCCACCCCCATCGGGTCCACCGGTACGCCTTCGCTGATAATCAGCCCTGCGCCGGCCCGCTGCCGGTAATACTCCATCATCAACGGCGTCGGAACATGGTCTACCGTCCCGCGCAGCCGGGTCAGCGGAGACATAAAAATGCGATTTGGCAACTCAAGATCACCCACACGTATCGGGTCCAGCAAGCCAGGCATACAGTACAACTCCAGTCCTAAATTGGTCTATTGATTGGATGTGCTCAATGCCAAAGCGATTCGCCAACTCCCCCACCCCGGGGGTTCACATCCACTATTTGGCTGCCTCCCTGTGTTATTAGCCGTCCCTGTACTCTTGTCATGCCGGGGCAAAAATATTTTTCGCGCAGCCTTAACGCAACGCCTTCAGGATGCATCTCATTTCCCGGGCCTTCATACATTGCGCTAATTCCCTTCTTTTTTGTGACGAGCATCACGCCCGTGGCATGTTCTGCCACGGCCATGCCGCAATTTGGAGACAGAAGTAGATGCTGTATTTCAGGAATCGGGAACAGGCTGGCCGTCAGTTAAGCTTGGATCTCGTTAGATATTCTGCTGACAATCCAGTTGTCCTTGGTATTCCGCGCGGCGGCGTTCCCGTCGCCTTTGAAATCGCCCGCGCGCTCAATGCGCCGCTCGATGTCTTGGTTTCCCAGAAGCTCGGCGTCCCTGGCCAGGAAGAGTTTACCTTCGGAGCCATCGCAGAGGGCAATTCTCGCTTCATCATCTCGGACGTCATTTATGCGGCCCGCGTATCCATCGGCGAAACTGAGCTTGTCACCCGCACGACTGCGCCGCAGGTCGAGAACCGTGCCCGTCTCTATCGCGAGGGCGGTCCGGCACTGCATCTTCAGAACCAGACCGTAATCCTCGTCGACGACGGCATTGCAACCGGCGCAAGCATGCGCGCCGCCCTTCTTGCCGTGCGTAAGATGAACCCTCGGCGACTGGTCGTTGCCGCTCCGGTTGCGACTCGATCCGCCTGTGAAGAGCTCGGCCCTCTGGTGGATCGAGTGGTTGTATTGCACTCCGCGGACACCTTTTACAGAGTGGGTAAGTTCTACGAAAAATTTCCTCCTATGTCCGACGGCGAAGTCCGCTCCCTGCTCAAAATCTCCGAGCACTTCGTGGCCAGACCAGCTTCTCCAGCCGCATAACGCATCTTCGGACTTACCATGTTGTCTCCATACGCCGCGGCGTTGCGCCCAGGCGCAAAAAGGCCCACGCAAATGCGTGGGCCTTGCGCGTCAAATCGGCGTTATAAATTCGCCTGCGCAAAATCCTCAATCTGTTTCAACTCAGCCGCGCTCAGCCGGAACGTCGCTGCCGGCAGTACTCCGTCCACCTGGTCCGGCCTGCGCGCTCCTACAATCGCCGCCGTCACCACCGGATTTCGCAGCGTCCAGGCAATCGCCACCACACCCGGCTCCACGCCGTGCGGCTTGCCGATTTTGCGCAGCAACTCCACCAGCTCCAGGTTCTTCGTCAGCTTCGGCTCTTTGAAGTTCGCGCTGCGTTTGCGCCAGTCATCCGCCGGCATCTTCGCAATGCGCTCCGCCGTCATCTTCCCCGTCAGCAGCCCGGACACCATCGGTGAATAATTGATCAAGCCGATATTGTTCGCTTCGCAGAAAGGCAGAATCTCAGCTTCAATCCCTCGGTTTAGCAGCGAGTAGGGTGGCTGGAGCGACGCAATCGGAGCAATCTTCTGCGCCCGCTTCATCTGCTCCACGTTGAAGTTTGAAACACCGATATACCGCACCTTGCCCTGCTTCTGGAAGCGCGCCAGCGTCTCCCATCCCTCTTCAATCTCGTCCTCCGGATTCGGCCAGTGGACCTGATACAGATCAATCGTCTCCACCTGCAGCCGCCGCAGCGAGTTCTCCAGCTCCTCTTCGAGCGATTTCGCCTTCAGGCTCCGATAAATCTTCCGGTCCTTGTCCCAGCGCATCGAGTTTTTCGTAAACACATACGGCTTCTTGCCTGATCGCTTCAGCGCCTTCGCCACCACCTCTTCCGAGTGGCCAAGTCCATACACCGCCGCCGTATCAATCCAGTTGATGCCCGCATCCAGCGCGCGCTCAATCGCTTTTACTGACTCGTCATCGTCCTGTGCGCCCCAGGCAAACTCCCAGTTCCCGCCACCGATCGCCCAAGCCCCGTACCCAATGGGCGTTATCTTCAAATCAGAGTTTCCAAGTTGACGCGTTGCAAAGGAGGTTTCTAAAGAAAGAGTAGCCATACTGTATGGATGCACCGTCTCTTCGGTTAGCTTCGCAATCGACCGGCAAAAAAATTAAAACCATTCACA